>JBIKMI010000024.1:0-17791 GCA_044359285.1 Kiritimatiellia bacterium | reverse complement strand
GCAGACGGTGCTGGCGGCGACCGATTTTGCGCCGGTCATCACGAATCCGGCGGGGAAGAACGTGACGGTGAACCTGAACGAGGATGAGCCGTCAGGCTGGCCGGTGACACCGCAGGTGATTTACGCGATGGATCCAGAGACGAATGCGTTGACATGGGTGAACGGGTCGGTGTTGCCGCAGCACGGCACGGTGGACGTGATCAACGTGGCCAGTTCGAACCTGAGCAGTTATGCGTATTATTTGACGAATGCCAACTGGAACGGGACGGATACGTTTACGATCAATGTGAAGGATCCTGGGGATAATTCAGATGCCTGCACGGTGACGGTGGTGGTGGCGGCGATGAACGATGCGCCGGTCAACACGGCGGTTCCGGTGATCAGCGGGTCGGTCACGGTGGGCAGCAACCTGACGGTGACGGCGGGGACGTGGAACGACGATCTTGATACGAATGTAAGCGGCGGCAGTTCGACGCTGACGAAGAGTCGGCAGTGGAAGCGGAACAGCAGTCCAAGCGAATCGGGAGCGTCGGATATTGACGGTGCCACGGCCCTGACGTATACGCTGACGGATCTGGACCGCGGGAAATACATTGGTGTGCTGGAGACCTGCGTGGATACGGGGATTGGCGGGCCGGGGGCGATGACCAATACGGTGTATTCGAGCTGGCTGCAGGAGACTTCGCCGGTGCCTGGTGTGGTGGTATTCAGTAATGCGCTGGACACGGCCTGGGGGTCGTATCAGAACTGGAAGCCGACGATTGTGCCGACGACAAACAGCACGGCGGTGATTGGCGATACGGCGGTATTGAGCCCGGCGACGGTGGAGTTGACTACAGGTGCGCAGGCGGCCAAGAACCTCTATCTCGGCACGAACGCCAATTCTCAAGGGACACTGAACATGACTGGCGGGACGTTGACGTTCCCAGCGGCGGGCAAGATTGTTGTGGCTGGCGCGACGGGCAGTACCGGCACGCTGAACCAGACCGGCGGCAGTATCGGCGGGATCACCTCGGGCGATCTGAGCATTGCGGCGGGTAACAACAGTAAGGGCGTGCTGAATATCGGCGGCAGCGGGTCGGTGATTACCAGCACGTGGTCCGTGGCTGGCGGTCAGTATTCCGATGGCACACTGACCGTGTCCAACATGTACTGGAGGCAGTACCTTACTGACGTCCGTACGGTGGGCAGCGCAGAAGGCGCGCTTGGACGATTGAATGTCCAGAGCAACGCGATCATGGATTTCTTTGATGGTTCCAATCCGCGGAATCTGACCTTGGGTTCTGCGGCGGGCAGTACGGGCATCGTGGAGGTGACGGGTAACGGCGTGATCACGAACGTCAGCATTCTGTCCGTCGGTGGCGTTGGCGGAGGCGTCGGACAAATGACGGTCTCCGGATCCGGTGAAGTCTTTCTAACCGGCCTTTCTTCCGGGATCGATATCGGTGGGACGAACAACAGTTCGTGGGTGACGGTGGCTGACAGCGGATATGTGCAAGGCTTGAGGAACTTCGGGAAAGCCGCGGATAGCGTGGCCACGCTCACGTTGTCCAACAACGCGGTAGCCCTCGGAAATAACAGCGCGACTGTAGGCCAGTTTCTGTCGCTTGGCCTAACCAGCAATTCGTTGGGCCGGATCTACATCAATGACAATGCAAGCCTGATCATTCCGAATAATCGTCCCTTCACGATTGGTTCCGCGGCCGGCAGTACCGGCATTGTGGCGATGACGGGTGGAATGATCACAAACGGCACTGGCACGATAACGGTCGGCGATGTCGGATATGGTGGCATGACGATCGGTGGATCGGGAGCTGTGTACGCGGGGACGCTGAACATCGGTAGCGCTGTGGACAGCGAGGTGACGCTGGCCGGGAGTGGCTTATTGCGCGTGACGACAGCGGCGACCCTGGGCGCTGCGGCGGGTGGGCGGGGCCATGTCCAGATCACAGGCGGCGATTGGCGTCAAGTGGGGGCATTGAACATTGGTACGGTGGCGGGCGGTACGGGCCTGGTGACGGTGGCGAACTGCACGACGGCGACGAACATCACGGGCGCGATGACGGTGGGTGGTGGTGCTACGGCTGGTGACCGCTATGGCTCGATCCTGCTGACCAATGCCACGTTCGGAGGCGGGACGTGGGTGATGGTGCTGACCAACGGGGTCGTGAACATGGTCGGTACCGGGAGCGTGTTGCGCTGCAACTCATTCACGAACAATGGCGGGGCCGTAACGAACTACGTGAGGCGGTTCTCGGGCGGAGTGGATGTGACGAACGCCGCACCGGCGTCGCTGGTCGTCACCAATGGTGGCAAGATGCACCTGGTGTTTGCCCAGCGTCCTGCCGCGGACGGTGATTTCTGGGGCCTGCGGTGGAACGGATCCGGGCATTTGGCCGTTCTGGAAGGCATGACGAATAGTGGTGCACTTTCCTGGGAAGATTCGGTGGTGGGCGGGAAGGTCGGGATCTATACGAATACGACTCATACGATGGTCGGTTTTGTAGCCACGACAGTGGGTTCATCTTTCAAGCTCAGGTAGAGAATGGGACGGTCATTCCGATTCGCCGATTCCAGCCGGGCGCTGAATCTCAAGCCGGACGAAAACATGGGCAAGTCTGTATGGGGGGTGTGGCTTTACCTCCACCATCGGGCACGTCGTTCCGGATCCGTTAAGGAGTGGAGGAGAGTGGTGGATGTTAGAGAATACTTTTTGCCATGATCCGGTGCATAAGTGGCGGGCACGGAGTGTGCCCGCATGCCGGATCCTGCTTCTGGAACCCCTGTAGAGGAGAAAAACATAATGCGACGAAAATTATTATTCACGGTTTCGCCTGGAGAGATGAGGGACGCCCTGTGGATGGAAGATGCCCGGCAACTGGCCCACTCACTCGGATATGATGTTGCGTTTAACCCACATACCACCAAGCCGGATGAGGCCACCTGGGCGGAGATGCTGCAGGGCGTGGAGGCGCTGATCACCACCTGGGGCGCACCGCGTCTCACGGCCGCGGTACTGGCCAAGGCGAGTGCGCTCAAGGTCGTTGGGCATGCCGCCGGGTCGGTCGGCCCGATCGTCAGTCCGGACATGTATGCCCGGGGGATCCGCATCACGAGCGCCAATCCGGTGATGGCGCACGGGGTGGCCGAGTGGTCGTTGATGATGACCCTGCTGGGCCGGCGCCGGCTTCGGGAATACACCAAGTTTGGAAACGGCAACCCGATGGTTTGGGAACAAAAGAATCTTGCCCAGGATCTGCGTAAGGCCACGATCGCCATCTGGGGGTATGGGGACATTTCCTCCCGGCTCGTCAAGATGCTCAAGCCATTTATGCCCAAGCGGATCCTTGTTCACAGCAACTACCTCAGCGACGCCCAGGCGGCGGCTGAAGGAGTGGTGAAGGCGGGGTTCGACGAGCTGTTCGAGCAGGGCGATGTGATTCATTTGCTGGCCGCGTTGACCGACAAGAATATCGACCGTGTGGGAGCGGCGCAACTGGCGGCGATCAAGGACAACGCGGTATTGATCAACACCGGCCGGGCGGACCTTGTGCAGGAAGCCCCCCTGATGGCGGAACTGCGCAAGAACCGCTTCACGGCGATCTTCGATGTCCATTACCACGAGCCGCTGCCACCGGACGACCCCATGTGTGCGCTACCCAACGTCATCCTGACTCCGCACTGCGCCGGGGCGGGTGACAAGTCGCTCTATGTGCCGTACGTGCTGGGGGAATTTGAACGTTTCTTCGCCGGTCGGCCCATGGAGGGCGAAGTGACGGCGGAGCGTTCCGCCAACATGACTCAGGAAGCGCTGGTGCGGCACGGGCAGCAGAAGAGGTAACCATGAAAACATCATTCTGTTCAATCGCATACAAGTTCAGGCCCGAAACCGGCATCCTGGATATCATCCGGGACGTCAAGGCGGCGGGGTATGACGGCGTGGAGGTCTGGTGGGCGCATGTGGAGAAGAAGAGCGCTGCCGAACTGGCGGAGGTCAAGGCGGCGGCCGACGGCGCGAAGCTGGCCATGCCGATGCTCTCGTCCTATCTCGGCAACTTCAACCTGGCCATGACCAACTACGACGAGATGATTGATCGCACGAAGGCGGCGGCGCCGGTGGCCGTCAAGCTGGGCATTCCGCTCCTGCGCGCCTTCGTGGGCTGGACCTGCGAGTGCAGCAGCCTGACGGCGAGCGAGGAGTATTGGCGGTTCAACCTCAAGGGATTCCGTGAGATGGCGGCCATTGCGGCGGACCACGGGCTGACGATCGCTCTGGAGACGCACGGCCAGACGCTGGTGGACAGCGTGCAGGGGGTGCGCCGCCTGCTGGAGGAGGGCGATGGTCGGCTGCGGGTCAATTTCCAGCTCGACGACATGGCGGCGAATTCGAAGCTGCCTGACGGCGTCGCGGTGTACGAGGCCATCAAGCCGTGGGTGGTCCATATGCATCTGCCCCTCTCGGCGCAGGGCACCGGGAACGTCGCCGAATTCCAGAAGATTTTCGCGGCGATGCGGCGCGACGGGTACCAGGGATTTGTTTCGATTGAATATTGTTCCGGCAAGGGTGAGCCGCAGGAAGCGGTCAAGGCCGGAGTCAGGATGCTGGCTGAGTTGGGAACCTGAACCAGGACTCTCAAGCGACATCAGGTTGTGGGTTTACGGGATAGGATGAAGCAAAATAATGGACGTTTACAACTGGGCGGAGCGGAAGGACATTCGCGACTGGAAACTCGAGGGTTTTGGCGAACTGGCGGTTGCTGACGATGGCGCGCTGCATGTGCGGACGTTCAACCACGGGCCGCTGCGTCGCGCCACCAATGCCTGGTTGAAGGATGTCGAGCTTCCGACCGCGTTCGAGGCGGAGTGGGAGTACCGGAACGACCACCAGACTGGCGGCGTGACCACGCACGAGGGCGTGATGATCCTCTTCAACGCCATCCCGATTGCGTTGCGAACCCTTTGGGAGGATCCGCGGCCCCATGCCGTGTACAGCGACATCTACGGCTACCGCAAGATGGTCTGCTACTCCTGTGGTTTCTGCCGCAGTCCTTATGGAACGGAGAGCCAACTCCGCAAGCTCGGCGGGTTTGTGCCACCCGAGTCCGGGGAGTCAAGATGGGAGGAGACCGCCGGCATGTCGTTCGACAAGCTGACGATTGTCAGCAAGAACATGGAGCCCGTTCCGAAGGGTGAGGAGAACGCCAGGGCGTACCACCGGTACCGCTTGTGCCGGGAGGGCGACGCCGTCCGGTTCTGGTGCGACGATGTCCTTGTCCACGACTGGCGCGACTGCGGGCAGTACCCGTTCCACCAGAAGCCGCTGGCGGGCGGGCGCATGGCTTTCCGTAACTTCGGCGGCTACATTGACAGTTTCTATCGCAACCTGGTCATCAGGGATATGGGCGGGAAAGATACCGGCAGCGGTTGCCCAAACAAGGAAGAAGCATTATGAGAACAAGAGCAAAAGCAGGGTTGGTCGCTGCAGCCTTCGTCGGTATTTCCGCTTTGGGGGTGATCCCGAGTTTTGCGGCTGATTGGCCGCAGTACCGGGGATTGGACCGGAACGGGATCTCAAAGGAAGCCGGCTGGCTTTCGACGTGGCCCAAGGAAGGTCCGCCGATCCTTTGGAAACGCGGCATGGGCTGCGGGTTCTCGTCGGTTGCCGTTGTCGGAAATCGGCTCTACACGGAAGGCACGGTGGGTGAGAAGACGCGCGTTTGGTGTCTTGACGCTGCGACCGGCGACGAGCTTTGGCACTATGACTATGAACTTCCTGTGATCAGCCGCGGCAAGCGGCTTTACTCCTTCCCGGGTCCGACCAGTACTCCGACTGTGGAGGGGAACAACGTTTATGTATACAGCCGGGGCGGTCAGCTCTTCTGTTTTGATGCGGCTACGGGCAAGGTCGCTTGGCAGGTTGAAAACAAGATCAAAACGGATGCCTACGGTCTGGCTTGCTCGCCGCTTATCCTGGGCGGGCAAGTCGTGGTGGTGGCAGGTGGGTCGAACAACCTGGTGGTCGCGTTCGACAAGCAGAGCGGGAAGAAACTGTGGAGTGGGGGACATGACCGGGCGGCCTATGCCTCGCCGGTTGTGTTCCAGCACAAGACGGGTCCGGCGCTGGCTGTGTTGGGGCAGAGCCGGATCGAACTGCTTTCCGCGAAGGATGGTAAGGTCATGTTCTCGCACCCCTGGCCGGAGCACCGGAACACCGCGGACCTGATTGTTTCCGGCGACAAACTGCTCGCCGTATGCGGCGCCACGGGCGGCGGCAAGGCAAGCGCGCTTTTCAAGATTCCCGACGCGCCCGGCGGGGCGCTGACGGAAATCACCAGGATCGATACGCTCATGCAGCTCAGTACGCCGGCGCTGTGGCAGGGGGGGCTCTTTGGATCCCACGGCAACTGGGGTCGCCTGCCGAAGTATATCGATGTCTTCACGTACGGTTGCATTGACATTGAGACAGGGAAGAAGAAATGGGGTGTACCGGGTATCAGCGGGGGTGCCACGATGATTGCCGACGGCAAGCTCCTTATCCTGACCATCAAGGGCGAACTGATCGTCGCGGAGGCAAGCACGGAGAAGTGGAATCCCATCTCCCGTGCCAAGGTGGTGGAGGGTTGGTGCTACTCGCCGCCCGTTCTGGCCAACGGCCGGATCTACTGCCGCAACAGTGGGGATGATAACACCGAAGGGACCATGAATAAGTTGCCGGGCGATCTCAAGGGTGGCTGGTTGGTCTGCGTGGATGTGAGCGGCAAGGCGAAACCCGGAGCGGAGCCCAAGATTCATCCACGAGTGGTTCCCCAGGACACGGAACCGCAGGCTGCGAAAGGCGCGCATTGAAATGAAGGCCAAGATCGTCTATTTACTGGGTTTGCTTGGCTTTGCATTTCCGGCGAATACTATGCGTCAATATTTACGCGGGGCGACGAAGCGCCTGTTCTGTAGTTGAGGAAGGAGTGAGATGAAAAGAGGTACCTGCCCCAACATCCTCTTCATCATGGCGGACCAGTTCCGCTGGGACTGCCTCGGGTGTACGGGGAATCCCGTTATTCGGACGCCGAACCTTGACCGGCTGGCGGCGCGCGGGGTCCGGTTTTCCAACGCCTTCACACCGAATCCGATCTGCGTACCGGCACGGGCGACGATCATGACCGGCAACTACCCGCATGTGTGCACGGGGGTGAAGAACAATAACGGCGGCATCCGTGAGGGGCAGCCACTCTTGACCGAGGTCCTCAAGGCGGTGGGCTACCGGACCTATGCCGTTGGGAAGCTGCACTTCGAACCGTATTCCCCGCCCGGTCAACCCCGGCTGGTGCACGGGTTCGAGCACGTGGACCTGCATGAAAGCGGGCGTATCCTTGGGAAGTTTGATCCCGAAGGCCGCCTGCGCGGCCTTGAGGACTACTTCGATTACCTGCATACGGTGGGCTGGGGCGGCTACGGACGCGGGCATGGCATCGGCAACAACGACGTCCGCCCCTGCGCCGCCCCGCTGCCGGCCGAGCATTATGTCGATCATTGGATGGCGGATTGCACGATCCGTCAGCTTCAGCGGCATCAGCGGGAAACGCCGGACCGGCCGTTCTTCATGTTCATGAGCTCGCCCAAGCCGCATGCCCCCTATGATCCGCCGCGGCCCTTTGATCAGCTTTACGACCCGCGCCGGATACCTGCCCCGTTCGGGTCCGCCGCCGCCGCCGCCGGACGGCATCCGGTGCTTGAGATCGAGCGTGCCACGCGTGCCCAGGCCTCCCTCAGCCCGGAGGCGGTGCAGGTCATCCGCTCCTACTACTATGGGTCGATTACCTTCCTGGACGAGCAAATCGGGCGGGTGTTGGCCGAGGTGGAGCGGCAGGGGATGCTCGACAATACGGTGGTGTTGTTCACGGCGGATCATGGCGACCTGATGGGTGATTTCGGGGCGTTCTTCAAGGGCAACCATCTCAACGGATCGGTCCGCATTCCGTTCCTCGCGGCGGGACCGGGAGTGGCTCAGGGGGCGGTTTGCGAGGCGTTGGTGGGTTTGCAGGATATCCTGCCCACCTGTGCCGCGGCGGCTGGCGCGACGATTGGCCGGCCGGTGCAGGGTGTTGATCTTTCCGGCGTGCTTGCCACAGGGCGGGGCAAGCCCCGTGAGATCTACTATGCCCAGACGGGCGACAGTCCGAAACAGAGTTGCATGGTGTGCGATGGTGAGTGGAAGTATATCTACACGGAATGGGGCGCCATCGAGGAACTGTACGATCAGCGGAACGATCCGGCTGAACTCCGTAATCGCGCCGGCGATCCCGATTGTGCGGAGCGGTTGCGGGAAGGTCGCCGACGATTGCGTGTCTGCGCCGAGGAACTGGGTGATACGGCAATCCTGTCCAGCGGCGGGTTCGCGGCCAGTCCGCTGGATCGCGAGGAGATCCGGCGCCGTCCTGTCAAGGGGATGGGATGGCGATGGTATTGACGGATCCGGCGATCATCTCCAAATGCAAGATGATGTTTGAATATGGTTTGAAGGACCATGGTTTTAGATATCGGGATTTTTGCAGGATACAAATGAGTTCGAAACTTCTGAAAGGGCATATCAAGTGATAATAAAGCAGTTGAACCGACGGGATTTGATGATGATGACCGGGGTTGGCGTGGCCGCCACGGTATTGACAGGGCTTCCCCGCTGGAGCCTTGCGGCGGAGGGATCCACCGCGACCCAGGGCGCAGCGGGCGCCGACCGGCGCATGAACGTGCTCTTCGTTCTGTCCGACGATCAGCGCTGGGACATGATGGGCACCGCCGGCAACAAGGTGATCCACACACCCCATATGGATCGACTGGCGAAGGAAGGTGTGCATTTCCAGGAGTGCGTCGCGACCATCTCGCTCTGCATTCCGTCCCGGGCGGCGCTCCTGACCGGCCTTCCCGCGCACAAAAACGGGTTCTACGGCTCATCAAAGTTCAGGAAGTCATTGCCGTTCGACCAGATTCCAACGCTGGCCGGATCCCTCAGGAATGCGGGCTATCATACGGTTGTGGCCGGGAAGTGGCACTCCCTTCCTGTTCCCTGGACCATGGGCTTTGCCGAGACCCGTTCCTGGCTGCCGAAGGGATCCACCCTCTACCTCGATCCGGAGTTGTGTCAGGGCGAGTCCAAGGAGATGAAGCCGCGCAAGGGCCACACCAACGAGATTTTCGCGGACGATATCGCCGCGTTCATCAGGAGCAAGGAGGCCTCCGAGCGCCCCTTCTTCGCCTACCTGTCGCTGACCGCGCCGCACGGGCCCTCCGCGCCGAATCGCGAGCACCTCGTCAAGCCCTACCTGGGCAAGACGGATGCGGAACTGGCGCCGCCGGGATTGCCGAAGGATGCCATGAAGATCAAGGAGGGTGATTGGCCGGAGTATTATTCGGCCGTCTGTACCGCCGACGAGGCCCTGGGTAAGGTGCTGATGGCCCTGGACGATGCGAAGCTCGCGGACAAGACGGTGGTGATCTTTCTTAGCGACAACGGCTACATGATGGGCAGCCGGGGAATGCATGGGAAAGTCGTGCCTTACGAGGAATCGATCCGGGTTCCGCTGGTGGTGCGCTGGCCGGGCAAGAATGGCTTTACCGGCGCGAGCGATGCCCAGGTCTCCTCGCTGGATGTGAGCGCCACGATTCTGGCGGTCGCGGGGGTTCGGCCGCCCGCCGACTGGCCCGGGCGCAATCTGGAGCCGGCCCTGCTGGACCGGGCCGCGCCCGGCTTCGAGATCTCGTTCGCGGAGTTCTGTGATAACGATCCGGCGGGCTCTCCGCAGTTCCGCATGGCGCGCACGCGGACGCACAAGCTTATCCGCTGGGAGCGGCAGGACAAGGCTGACGAATTCTACAACCTCGCGAACGATCCCCACGAGACAAGGAATCTGATCGATTCCCCGGAGGAGGCGAAGACGCTGGCCGATCTCACCAGGCAACTGGAAGCTAACATGGAGCGAACCGGTGACGACGCCAGGGCCTGGTCGCGGGAGAAAAAGCGAGAAGGAACGGGAAAATGACGAAGAGTAAAACCATTCGATTCGGCGAACGGGAGCTTCAGACGGAGCTTGCTTACGCCTCGGATTTCACCTCATTGGATGAGTTCTGGTCCGAGGGGACGCCGGACGTCAAGGTTGAGGGTGGTTCGCTGTTTGTGCGCACCACGCTGACCCGGGATGACCGCTATCACTTCATCTCGTCGGTATTCTGCAGGAAGCGATTCACGGGCAACCTGATGGTGGAGTTCGATGCGCGCAGCATTCATCCGGAAAGCCACCGGAACTTCAACTTCTTCATCCACACGGGGCTCAGGGATGGGCGCGACCTGTACGAAACGCGGGCCGGGCGCTCGGGCGACTACCCGGAGTACCATGTGATGGATAACTACCTTTTCACCTTCCTGCCGGGCAAGGTGGCGGGCGAGGAACCGCCGCGCGAGTACTCCCGCTGGCGGTTCCGCCGCGATCCAGGGTTCCGGCTGATGAAGGAAGTGTACTCCGATCCGATCGAGCAGCAGCGCTGGTACCATTTCCAGTATCTGGTGCAGGACGGGGTGGCGGCGTGTTCGGTGGACCGGGACCCGCTCGATACCTACGGCTGGCGCGATCCAGAGCCGCTGACGGAAGGCTATCTCGGGTTCCGCACGTTCTGCAGTCACATGGAGTACCGGGCGTTGCGTGTGTGGAGCACCCAATGACCGGACCTGTTGCTGTATGGTCCGATCTTCAACAATTTGAAAGGCTGACATGAAAACACTGACCGTCTGTCTCGTCGTCTTGATCACCTGTTCGCTTTCAGCGTCCGCGGAGACTCCGCCTGCGACCGTTGCAGAGCCTGTCTTCCCCAGCCTTGGCGCGGATGCGGGAAAAAGCTACGCGACCGTCTGCAAGCCGGTCAGGGAGATGATCCTGCTCTGGCAAACCCCCTTCGAGTATAAGGGCAATCATCCCATCCTCCAGCCGTTGGTGGGACCGGGAGGCAGGGAGATATTCCTCGGCGTCAAGGGCTCCGTGATCCGCCTGGACGCCGCCACGGGAAAGATTACGGCGGAATGGAAAGGCGACTATCTGGGCGAGATCACCCTTGCGGATGGGCGGTTGTATGTGGCCGGGTCGAAGTCCCTGTTCGCGTTGGATCCTGTGACAGGCAAGGTCATCTGGCAATCTCCTGCGGACAAAGCCTTCTACTACAGTCATGCGGCCTACAGCCCGGTGGAGGTGACCCGGTCCGGCGACCTTGCGTTTTTCGGCAAGGGCATGACGCACAAGGAGCCCGACAACGGACTCTACGCCGTGAAGGCGGCGGACGGCGCACGTGCCTGGCGCGCCGCCTTGAACGCCGGCGAGACGATCGTTTCCTCCGTGGCCGTGGAGGCTGACCGAGCCGTCTGCCTTGTTTCCAGTCCCCGCCTGGAGGCTGACGGGACGCCAATTAAACTCAAATTCCACTACCGCATCCAGGCCCGGGATACCAAGGACGGGCGCCTGGTGTGGGAGTATCCTCTCGAGTGCGTGAGCGCGCTGGGTGGTTTCGGGCCCTCTATCAAGGATGGCGTGGTATACGGTTCCGACACGGCGGCGGTATTCGCGCTTTCCGCCGCGGATGGAAAGGTCATCTGGAAGAAAGGGCGCGCCCTGCAGAATGGCCGGGGCAGGAACTTCTGCCACGCCATTGTGCTTGCCGGCGATCTCGTGATTGCGGCGGTCAATGACATCGAGGCGTTCAGCCGCAAGGACGGGGCGACGCGCTGGGATGCCAAGGGGTACAGCGACGTGAACTTCATGGCTGCGGCCGACGGGGTGCTGTATGTTGGCAGGTATGGTTTGGGCCTGCGCGCCTATGACACGGCCAGCGGCAAGGAGTTGTGGAAGTTCGAAGCGCCGGAGATACCCGGAAATCCCAAGAATGCGTACCGCAACTGTCGTGGCCTCGCGGTGGCGGATGGCCGGGTGTATTACACGAACTATCAGGGGGTGCTCTTCTGTCTGGGTCAGGAGGCCAAGCCGAAATGAACGCGATAGAGGCGAGAAGGACGGGAATGACCCTATTGGCCAGATTGACAATGGGATCAGCAAGGTTAAGGCGGTTAATACGGTCGCAAACAAGACCCCTCGCGGGCTGCCTGTTCGTCCTGGCGGCCTCCGCTGCCCTTGCCGCCGGCCCGACTGCGCCTGCATCGGCGGCCCGGGCTTGGCATCGCTTCCATGGTCCGGATGGCGCCGGCTTCGCGCCTGGCGGCGGGACACCAGCGGAATGGAACGCCACCACCGGGAAGAACCTCCGCTGGAAGCTGCCCCTGCCGCTTCCAGGGCTCAGCTCACCCATTGTTCATGGCGACCGCCTGTTCCTCACGGGTGCGAACGCCCAGACTCAACGCCTGTTTGCCGTTGACCGGCTGAAGGGGACGATCCTGTGGGAGAGATCGGTCTCCTGTAAGCGGGCGTTTGCGATGGATGAGATCCAGGTGGATCTGTCGGTTGGTCATGCCGCCCCCACGCCGGTAACGGACGGCGAGGTCCTGGTGACGTTCTTTGCCTCGGGCGACATGGCAGTCTTTGACATGGACGGAAAGCCGCTCTGGTCAAGGAACCTTGGAAAGTCGGAAAGCGCCTTCGGCCTCGCCGCGTCGCCGGTGATCGGAGACGGGCGGATCTACCTCCAGTATCCCGGCGCCGGAAAACTGGAGGTCCTGGCCCTCGACAAGAAGAGCGGCAAGACGCTGTGGACTGTCCAGCCCAAGGACATGGAAGAGACGTGGTCCTCGCCGCTGTTCATTCATACGGGCGAACGGAATGAACTGGTTCTTCTGGCGGGCCCCGGCTTCTGGGCTTTCGATCCGGCCACCGGACAGGAGCGGTGGCGCGCGGCGGGCATTAGCGGGCAAATCGGACCCAGCCCGCTTTTCGTGGGTGACACACTCTACGGTGTGCAGGCCGGCAACAGCCTATTGGCGGTACGCACCGGAGGCACGGGTGACGTCACCCGGACGCATATCCGCTGGGAGACCAAGGAGGGGTTGCCGGACACGGCGAGTCCGGCCTCGGACGGTACGCGTATTTACCTTGCGGCTATTGACCAGGTGACGTGCTACCAGGCGGCCACCGGCAACCTGTTGTGGAAACAGGAACTGACGGGCGAATACTACTCCTCGCCGGTTGTGGCGGGCGACAAGGTGTATGCCACCACCCGCCAGGGGCTCACCTATGTTTTCAAGGCCGGCGACCACTACGAGAAGCTCGGCCAGGGCGACGTCGGCGAAGCCGTGGATAGCTCTCCGGCGGTGGCCGGGGATTGCCTGTATCTGCGCGGGGAGAAGCATTTGTTCTGTGTGCAGGGAGAAATGAAGTGAAGGCAATATGGATGAGCTGAAATAGAGTGGGAGGGGTGGGGGTGTCGGGAGGCAGTGTTCAATCAGGAGAAATATATGAAGCAATCAATGACAGGCGTTGGAGTTCTCCTTCTCCTGGTGGTGGCGGCTCATGCCGAGAACTGGCCGGGGCTGAATGGTGGCGGCACGGCCGCCAATTCGTGCCCGACCGCCATTGGTACGAATATCAACGTCAAGTGGATGCTCCGGCTTGATCCGCAGACCTACAATTCACGGGGTGGCGGGGCGATGCGGTCGAAGAATATGGTCTTGCGCGATGGAGAGATCGCGCTCCTGGCGCCGGGCTCCGCCTCGACGGACCTGGCGTTCTATGACGCCGCGCTCGGCGGGTTCAAGCGGGCCTTTCCCTCTACCCTGCTGAAGACGGGCAATGCGGAATGGAACCCTACCGGAATAGAAGGCCGGGACCTGCGCAACGGCCAGCACCTGGTGTACTGGCATTCCAATGGCAACGTTTACTGCCGCTCGCATGGGGACAATATGCAACGAGTGGTGCTGCGCGCCTCCGATGGCGCCCTGCAGCCGAATGTCGGCGCTTTAGGTTCTAACCAGTCGGGCTACTTCCTGATGAGCGACAATTCCATCTGGCACCTCACGTCAGGGGGTGGACACCAAGGGCAAATCCGGTCCTTTATTATGCAGGACGCTGGCGGCACGCTGGCGACGAAGTCGTTTGGCGGCGCTGACGGTACCCTTTACAACTACTTCACCTGGTGTGGAGCCATGCTGATGGACGGCGACTGGGTGTATGTGCTCGGCGCCACGACGCATCCGGACCTGGGCTGGGCTGAAGCCACCACGAGCAATTGGTATTATCAATGGCTGGGCGCGCGAGTGCGGGGATATAAAGTGTTGGGCCAGACGGCGACGACGAACAATCAGAACTTTGTCAACGGCAGTAACGGTTCATTCGCTTGGGGCAGGACCAATGCCTTTATCGCCAACGACCACGATCTCGCCTCGGCGGTCAAGCCCTGGTGCCTGGGGCGCAGCAACGTTTTCGTGGTCACGGAAAGTGCCACGTGGACCACGAACACCGCTACCGTGGACTTCACCCAGCCGATGAGACTTTCCGCGATCAGCCGCACCAATGGAGTGGAGGAGTTCACGCTCCAACTTGGAATTACAGGGGCGGGTTGCTCGGTTTCACCGAATTTCGGCTACTCCGGCGGGGGCACGACCTGGCGGCCGCAGGTGGCCTACGCCGACCGGACCGCCACGGATGGCCGGGAATATGTCTCCATCCTGCTGCCGGAAGCGGTGAGCATGTATGGCTGGTTCTATCCGAAGATCAACCCCACCAACTCCAACGACAGTCTGAACACGCGACTCTCGATGGTGGATGCGGTGACGCGGACCGAACTCTGGACCTATCAGTACCCGCACGGCGCTACCACGCCCGTGCTGGCGCAGGATGTGAACACGTGTACCAAGCAGATCATCGCCGGGGATGCCCTCTACGTCGTCTACACGAAGACCGCCGTTCCGATCGAGAACTACATCAGCACCAATATCCTTACCGACCTGAACCTGTATGTGGACCGGTTTACACTGGCGGACGGTGCGAAGACTTCCTTTGTGTTCCCGCTGGGTGTGCAGGCCAACACGATGCAACTGGACGATCTCGCCGCGGCCAACGGCAAGCTCTACGCGCTGATCACCTATCGCGAGTGGCCCTATCATGCCGTGAGTTGGCCCTATGCCAGCCCCGCTCCGAATGGCGCCCAGGCCCTGGTGGCGCTCGGCGCGGTGACACCGGGGAATACGGCGCCCGTCTTCAGTCAGGCGCCTGCCGCCTCGTCCACCAATATCACGCCGCCGGTGGTCAGCGTCACGCTCACGGCGCGCGCCACGGATAGTGTCACCCCCTCTCTGGCGTGGAACAGGCTTACCGGTCCGGCGGCGATTTTCTTTTCGACCAACAACTCCGCCGCCGCGACCAATGTGACCTGCACGTTCCAGAAGGCGGGGACTTATCTGATCGAGTGCCGCGCGAGCGACGGCGACCTGAGTGTCACCGGCACGGTGCAGGTGACGGTCAACAATCCGGCCACCACCGTCAAGGTGGAGGCGACCGACGCCACTGCCTCCGAGCCGGGAGTCGGCGACGGGACCGGCACGTTCCGGTTGACGCGAACCGGCGGAGGAACCAATGTGCCGATGACGGTGAACGTGGCCCTGACCGGGACTGCGAGCAATGGTGTGGATTACGTAACCGTTTCGAATACGGTCGAGATTCCCGCAGGCGCCACCAATGCGACGGTCAGCGTCGACCCGCTGGATGACGCCCTGATCGAGGGGCCGGAGTCGGTCACCCTGACGATCCAGCCGGCAGCCCTGGCGTACCTGGTCGGGACTCCCGACGATGCCACGGTGACGATCAATGACGACGATATCCCGGCAACCAATGTTGCACCGGTGGCCAGCAACCTGGTCATCACGCTTGACGAGGACACTCCGGCGGCAGTTACGCTGGCGGCAACCGACGAGAATGGCGACTCGCTGACCTACACGGTGCTGACTTCGCCTTCGCACGGGATGCTGTCGGGTACGGTGCCGGACCTGACCTACACGCCGGCGCTGAATTACTACGGCCCCGACCTGTTTACATACCGGGCGAATGATCCTTATGTTCCCTCAGCGATCGCCACCGGAACAATTACGGTGGTGTCAGTCAATGATCCGCCGTTGGCCGAGGCCCAGAGCGTTACCGTGGCGAACAACACGCCGAAAGCCATCACGCTTGGCGCAACCGATGTGGAAGGCGGCAGTCTGACCTACGCGATTGGCACCGGGCCGGCCCATGGCGAATTGTCGGGTTCGGCGCCGTCGCTAACCTATACGCCGTCGAACAACTACAGCGGGCCGGACAGTTTCACCTTTACGGCGAGCGACAGCGCCTCGACCTCGGCGGCGGCCACGGTGTCCATCACCGTGTATCCGCCCGGGTACTATGCCGCTCGCAATGGGCGGTTCAACGCGTCGGATGTGGATACGTGGGACAAGGGGTTGGGTGTGTATCCGACGAATTCCGGCGACATCGCTTATATCAGTACCTACACGGTGACGGCGAGCAATGTTGGGGAGGTGGCGGCGGGGGTGGTGGACATCTCAGCGGGCGGGGTGTTGAAGTTGGCCATTGCAGCCAACAACACGACGAACACGATTCAACCCAATGCGCTGGTCAACGTGAACACCGGTGGATTGCTATGGGTGGGGACCAAGCAGATCTGTAACCACTCGAACGTGGTCAATGGAGGGACTCTGGCATTGCCGGGTGGAAGCGGGAACCCTTTTGGCGGAGTGGTGACGGTGGCGGCGGATTCGGTAATCAGCAACAGTATTTCCAGTGCAGCGTCCATCGATCTGCGATCGGCAACCCATGGTGGCGGGAAACTGACGCTGAAGGGGCTGAATACCCCCGGTTCTGATAGCATCCTGCTCGCTTCGTCCAGCACATGGACGGGCAACTGGGACGTGGCGGATAATGTGCAGGTGCGATTTGGGACGACGTCGTACCCGCAGTCGGTGCCGCGCGGGATTCGAGTGGGTAGCGGGACTATTGTGAACTACAACTTAACGGCGACGATCAAGGGGACACTGTCAGGTGCCGGGACGAACAGGGTGTATCAGGGGGGTACCTTTACGATCGGGACGGTGACGAACCGGGGAGTAGTGAGTCCGGGCGATGTAGGCGTCAATGGCGGGATTGGAACGCTGACGCTGACCTCCTACAGTCCAGCGGCAGGCAAAGAAAGTCCGACACTAGCCTTCAGCAGCAACTCGCTCTATGAGGTGGAGATGACGGGTGCAGCCTCATACGATTGTGTGAAGGTGGCGGGCGCGGGAGTCGGCACTGGCAAGGTGACCATTGCGGCGGGGGCGACGCTAAATGTGGCACTGTGGACGCCGACGAACAGCGTGACGCTGGACGCGACGATCATCGACACGGCCATGACCAACGGCAGCAACGGTCTGCTGACGGGGTCGTTCAGCACGGTCAACTGGAGTAATACGACCGGCTGGTCGAATCTGATGGTCACAGCGATTGACAACGATTTGCATATCACTGGCGTATACACTGTGCCCGCAGGGAATCCCGATAGCAACGGCAACGGCATTCCGGACGAGTGGGAGCAGCAAGTGTTCGGGAACCTGACCAACAGCGCGACGGGCGACAACGACGGCGACGGGTTGGATAATTTCGGCGAATGGGTGGCGGGGACCCATCCCACGAATGGCAGCTCGGTGTTCAGGTTCACGAACCTGGTGCAGAATGCCGGTTCGGGGAGGGTACTCTCGTGGTACAGCGAATCGAACCGGTTCTACACGCTGGGGCTCTCCTCGAACCTGCTACTGGATCCGTTCAGCAGCAAGTTGACGAACCGGATG
>JBIKMI010000023.1:0-17833 GCA_044359285.1 Kiritimatiellia bacterium | reverse complement strand
TGTTTTTCTCTCCGCGCGCGGTGGTTCTGCTGTATGGGGAAACCATGCGCGCCGCGGGTTGGGTCGCCGCCGTGTTTTGCGTCCTCCATTCCCTGCCGTTGATCTCGATGCCTTTATCCATGGCGAGCACGGCCCGGGAAAAGGTGCTCAACATGCTCCCCTACATGATCATGCAGGTTGCCGTGAACCTGGTGCTGGATTACCTGCTGATTCCGCGGTGGGGTGTGCCTGGGGCCGTGGCCGCGGTGGCGCTGACCTTTATCGTGACCATTCCGATCCGGTTGTGGGCGGTGCGGCAGATTCTGGGAGCAATTAATTTCCCGGCGGCTTTCTGTGTGAGAATCGGCGGGAGTGCCCTGGTGATGGCGGGGGGGCTGTTTGTGATGTTGCCCGTCCTTAATCTGCCCGGGCTGCTGGGGGTGGCTGTCCTATATCTGGGAGCCTATTTTGTTGCAGTGCGGCAGTTGGGATTGATCCGGGCGGCGGACAGTGATGATTTGCAGCTTCTGGCCATCGGCCGGATGGAGAAAGTCGTACGGGTCTTGTCACGTCGTCAAGGATCCGTCCGGAAGCCAGGGGAGAAAACACCATGAAGATACTCATAGGCGGAGTGCCGTTCGGTCGCAACAATGTCGGAGATGAGGCGATTCTGGAGTGTGTGGTCCGGATCGTGCGGGGCCTGCGGCCTGATGCGGAATTGACCGTCAGCACGGATGATGGTCCCGCCACCGGGCGGAAACTGAATGTGGGCACGGTGGAGCTTTTCGGGTTTGAGCCACCTTACAGCCGGGCGCGGATGGCCCAGGCTCTCGGGGAGCATGATGTTTTCATCTGGGCAGGGGCGACCGGACTCTCTGATTATCCGGAAATTCCGGTTGAAATGTTACGCCTTGCCCAGCGGGCGGGGCGGAAGACCGTGGTTTGGAACGTGGGTATGAATGATGAGCTGAATCCGGCGAAATACAGGGTTCTCCCTGGAAAGCGACGGACGGTGCTTGCCCTGCTGTCCCGGTTCGCGCTCGGACTGTGGGATGGCGTGGCCTGGGAGGAGCAGCGTCGTGTCCAGCGAGCCAGAACCGCTGTCGCCAATGCCCTGAATGACGCCGAGCTCGTGGTGGTCCGGGATCCGGAAAGCCGGGAACAGGTGCTGCAGTGCGGGACTTGTTCCGAAGTCATCGTTGGGGCGGACTCCGCTCTGCTGCTTGAGCTGGCTTCGGCGGAGCAGATGAAACTTCCGGCGGCGGTCATGTCTCTGTTGTCTTTTGCCGGGCCGAAGATCGGGATTTGTGTGTCCGCCCAGAGAAAGATCGCCAACCTGGACAAGCTGGTGGCCTACTGTGATGGGCTGGTTGAGAATGACACGCGCCGGGTGCTTTTCATTCCTATGAATCCGATTACCGATGCGGGGCTCATGGAGGAACTCCGGCGGAAGATGAAATGGCCGGATCGCGCCGCGATTCTTGAAGGACGGTATGAACCTGCCGAAATACTCTGGGTGGCATCGCGTATGGACTTGATCATTTCAAGCCGCTTGCATCTCATCATCCTGGCCTCGATTGTTCATACTCCCTTTATCGGCGTGAGCCGGGGCTCCAAAGTTGATAATTTCCTGAATCCTTTCGGACTGCAATCCGTGGGCAGTGTGGAGCAGTGTGATTTCGCCCGACTGCGGCAGGAAACCGAGCGGCTTCTCTCGGAGCGGCCGGCGTTTACGGTTCGGAGCCGGGCTGTCCGCGGCCAGCTCCTTCAGCGGTTGAGCGGGGCGACCGCGCGCTTGAGGGAGGTCCTGGCATGACTGACGTGAATAAAGTGGCTCATGTGATGCGGCGGTTCAGCCTTCAAAAATGGGGCGGCACGGAAAGTGTGGTGTTCAACCTCGCGCGTGAATACACCCGCTCAGGCGTGGAGAGCCCGGTATTTTGTACGGAAATGTTTGCCAAACCGGGCTGCGAGCAGGTCGAACAGGTGGCTATTCACCGTTTCCCCTACGTCTTTCCCTGGTTGTTCCTCGGCGAGGAGGCCAAGGCGAAACTCCGACTGAAAGGCGGGAGCCCGCTCTCTTTCTCCCTGTTCCGCGCCTTGTACAAGGAGCCCGGCCTGAGTTTGATTCATGCCCATGTCCAGCATCGGCTGGGTGGAATCGCCCGGACAGTAGCCCGGCTTCGGGGCATCCCCTATGTGGTGAGCATCCATGGTGGCTACCTGACCCTGCCGGAAGAGCAGACGGAAAAGATGCGCGACCCCTTCCGTGGGAAATTCGAGTGGGGCAGGGGCTTCGGTCTGCTGCTGGGGGCAAGGCGCGTTTTGGAGGATGCCGACGCGATCATTTGTGTGGGCCGGGACGAGCATGAAATCATGCAGAAGAAATATCCAGGCAAGTCCTGTTATATGCCGAACGGGGTCAGGACCGACCTGTTTCGGGACGCGGCTCCTGAGCCGTTCAGGCAGAAATACGGACTGGGCCCGGATGAGCCATTTGTGCTGTGTGTATCGCGTATTGACTACCAGAAAAACCAGCTGCTGCTGGTGCGGGCGTTTGCCAGGTTTGCGGTGACGCATCCCCGTTGGAAGCTGATCCTGGTGGGGCCCGTCACGGTCGAACAGTACCGTAAGGAGATCCTGGAGGAAGTGCGCAAGGCCGGCTTGGAGGCGCGGGTGCTCCTGATTCCGGGCTTCCAGCCGGATGACCCGTTGCTGCCCAGCGCCTATAAGGCGGCCTCGGTGTTTGTTCTGCCTACGGTCCACGAGCCGTTCGGGATTGTCATCCTTGAGGCCTGGGCGGCGGGCACCCCCGTAGTGGCCACCCGTATCGGCGGCATTCCCGGGTTTACGCACGACGGGAAGGACATCCTGCTCTTTGAAAAAAATGACGAGGCAGCCCTGGTGAACCATCTGGAAAGGGTGGCAGAGGATGGGGCGCTCCGATCCGTGTTAACGTCTGGCGCGACCCGTGAGGTCAGTCATTATGACTGGACGGCGATCGCACGCCAGATGAGGGATGTCTATACAGAGGCAGTGGCACGTCATGCCGGGAGGGCTCAGAAATGAATATTGGATTCTCATCATTCGTCATGCAGGGTGGCAAAACCGGGGTGGCCTCCTACATTATCAACCTTCTGGCGGCACTGCAGCAGGAAGACCAGGTCAATACGTATGATATCATGCTGCCAGAGTCGGAGGCGTCCCTGATTCCGATCCAGTCCCCGCGCTTCAGGAAGACGACGATTCCTGATGCGTGGTCCAAGCCCGTTCCCAATATCCTCTGGCATAACATGGCGTTGCCGAAGCGCTGTCGCCAGGAGCGGTACGATCTGGTGCATGTGCCGAGTTACCGGCGCCTGCCCTGGCGGAAAGGAACCAGAATTGTGGCCACGGTGCACGACCTGGCCACCCTTCAGATTGATGCCAAGTATGATGCCGCCCGCATGTTCTATAACCGGCGGATCGTTCCCTCCCTGATCCGGCGCGCGGATCACATCATCACCGTCAGCGAGTATACGGCCAACGACATCGTCAATCTGGTCGGGTATCCCCGGGAGCGGATCTCGGTGATCTACTCGGGCATCAATCAGCAGTCCTATTTCCCCGTTCCGAAGGATGAAGCGAGGGGGAGGCTGATTGAGAAATATAAGCTGGAGGCGCCCTTCGTCGTGTTTGTGTCGCGGGTCGAACACCCGGCAAAAAACCACGTTCGCCTCATTCAGGCTTTTGAACAGATGAAGATCGCGCACCCATCGGATCTAAAATTGGTCCTCGCCGGGGCAGACTGGAACGGGGCGGCGGCGGTGAAAGCCTGCGCGGCGGCGAGTCGCGTGGCGGCGGATATTCTGTTCCCAGGATTTGTGCCACTGTCCGACATACCGTTTTTCTACTCCGCCTGCGAACTCATGGTTTATCCATCGCTGTTTGAGGGGTTCGGCTTCCCGATTGTGGAGGCGTTGGCATGCGGGGCACCGGTGATTTGTGCCAATACCTCGTCCATGAAGGAGATCGCCGGTGACTGTGTGCCGAAGTTCAATCCGCTCAGTCTGGACGAGATCAGGGGACAGATGGAGGAGGCCTTGAGCCGCGGACAAAGTGAGGAACGTTCAGCCCGCGGGAGGGCCTACGCGGCCGGATTCAGGTGGGACCGGACCGCGCAGCAGGTCATGGACGTCTATCGAAAAGTGGGAGGGACATAATATGAGTACAGGAACCAGTGTGGCGATCATCATGCGGTCCAAGAATGAAATGCCTTATGCCACGGCGGCCTTGGAGCGGCTCTTCAGGCAGACATGGAAGGACTTCATCTTGTACAATGTGGACTCGGGCTCGACGGATGGAACGGTGGAGCAGATCCGGAAATACAATTCGGCCCGTCTCGTGGAGATTTCCCCGAAAGCCTATGTGCCGGGAAAGGTTTTGAATGAGATGATTGCCAGGACCAGCGAGTCCGTCATTGTCTTTTTGAATGCCGACGCGATTCCCCTTGACGACGAGTGGTTGAAACGTTTGCTCAAACCCATCCTGGACGGCGAGGCGGATGCCGTCATGAGCAAGCAGACGCCCCGGGACGATGCCCGCTTTGTAGTGAAGTACGACTATCGCCGGGCCTATGACCCGAAGAATATCAAGGAGGAGAACGAAGATTTCTTCTCGGCGGTCGCCTGTGCCTTCCGGCGTGAGTTATGGGATACCCGGAAATTCCCCGAGTCGGGATATGCCGAGGATCTTGCCTGGGCACGTGAATGCCGCCTGCAGGGCGCGCGGTTCAAGCTGGTGCTGGACTCCGATGTGGAGCACTCCCACAACTATACCATCAAGGAGCTTTACCGGAAGAAGTTCAGGCACGGGCAGACCTATAAACGCATCTATGGATTGCAGCCGGGGCTGTTTGATCAGGTGTACAAGTGTGCCCGGGAATTGATCCGTGATTTTCTGTATACCCTGATACGGGGCCGGTTTGGTGCCATCCCGTACAACATGGTGTACCGGATCACCATTTATCTGGCGCTCTATAAGGGGGCCCGGGCGTGACATGCGGGAGGTGAGGGCATTTATGAGCAAGTACACCTTAAGAGGATCTCCTGAACTCGACGCCCGCATTGATGCGGATCTCGCGCGGATCAGCGATGCGGTGCGGACCTCGCGGTTTGGGCATTTGTATCGGGCGCTGGTGATGATCGGAGGCTATGGGCGGGGGGAGGGGACCCCGTTCATCGTCAATGGCCGGCAGGTTCCCTTCAATGACTATGATCTGGTGGTGGTGTCAGGCCCCTTGAATCGGCGTGCGAGGGCGGAAGTCCAGTCAGACCTGCAGGGTTGGGAAAAAAAGCTTTCCGCCGAACTGAACCTGCCCGTTGATTTATGCCTTTATCCCGAAAACGTGTTGCGCCAGGCCGAATTCTCACTGCTGAATTATGAGATGAAGAACGGGCACTATGTGGTGTGGGGCGAACCGGACATCGTCAGCCATATGCCCGATTATCCTCATGACCGGATTCCCCTGTCGGAAGGAACCCGGCTCCTGATGAATCGGGGAAAGCTCCTGTTGGATATTGCGCGGGGAGTGCGCTCGCGGGCCTCTTTTACAGAGGAGGAGCGGATTCGTTACGTGAAGTTTCTGTTTAAGGCGCTTCTGGCTTTCGGAGACTGCACACTGCTCGCGCATTCCGCCTATGATCTCAAGTACGCGGTGAAGAAGGATCGGATTACTGGCTATTTGAATGCCGACATGCCGGACCCTGCCTTCATGGTCGAGGGGTTCCGGCGGGCGGTGACCTTTAAGGAGTGGGGGGATTTTCAGTCGCTGGAGACCGATGCCTGGCGGGAGGAATTTGAACATATCCGCCGCTACTTCGTTCGTTCCTGCTCAATCTCAGGATATTTGGTTTTCATGCGCTTGAATTCAGGGGCGCCCTGCTGGGGCTTCATCCCCGTGCCCGGTTATATCTTTCCTTGTCCCGGCTTCTGGGCGATGCTTTTCCCGCCAGAGAACTGAGGCGCATCTTGTCGGCGGGTTCCCTTGATCGTGAAACCATTGAAGCTCGATTTTATGAGTTGCAAAAGAGGTCGTCATGAGTGGAAAAAAACTGTCGTTGTTTGTGTTTATTGATGCTTTCGGGTGGGAAGTGTACCAGAGGAACCGGTTTTTCCTGCAGGGGCTGGTTCGTGATTCGAAGAAATTGGAAACCATTCTGGGGTATTCATCGGCCTGTGATCCTTCCATCATCACAGGACGATTACCCGGTGAACACCGTATGTGGTCATCGTTCTTCTATTCCCCTAAGACCTGCCCATACCGCTGGTTGAAATGGCTGCAGTTTCTGCCGGATTCCATTTTCAGCCGCGGCCGGGTTCGGCACTGGATGAGCAAGCTGATTAAAAAAATTCACGGGTTCACCGGGTACTTCATGTTGTACAGCGTGCCGTTCAAGTATCTTCCGCTGTTTGACTATTCTGAAACGCGCAGTATTTGGCGGGAAGGGGTGCTGAAAGGGACGACGGTGTTCAATCTGCTGGATAAGGCCGGGTTGCCCTACTTTGTTCACCAGAGCGGGACTTCTGATGCGGTGCGCCTCGAAATGCTCAAAGGTCGTTTGGCCAAGGCGGAAATCCCCTTTGCCTATGTGTCACTGGGACGGTTGGACGCCCTGATGCATAAGGTTGGGAATCAGGGGGGTGAGGTGACGGAACTGATTCATTGGTATGATGAGCAGATAAGGAGCCTTCTTGCCACAGCTGAAGCCGCCTACGGTGAGGTCTCCTGGTTTGTGTTCACGGATCACGGGATGCACAACACGACAGGCGGCTATGATCTGGCGGCTGATGTGGAGCGGTTGGGGCTCCGGTATGGCCGGGACTATGTCGCCTTTTATGATGCCACCATGGTTCGTGTCTGGTTTCTGAATGATACGGCGCGTGAACAAATCACGCACCTGTTGTCCTCCCACCCCCGGGGGCGCATTTTGCCTGATGCGGAGCTGAAGTCGCTGGGTGTCTATTTTGAGGACCACATGTACGGTGATCTTGTTTTTCTGATGCACTCGGCCACTCAGATTGTTCCAAGTTTCATGGGTAACAAACGGGTGGCCGGGTTGCACGGGTTCCATCCCGGGGACGCGGATTCTTTTGCAACGCTGTTAAGCAACCGGGCGATTCCGGATGAGGTCCGGCGCATCCACCAGATCCACGACCTGATGTTGCGCGAGATGCCGGAACTTACCCGGGTTTAGGGGAACTGTCCGTCTGTGCAAGGGTGTTGGATTTGGTGTCCTTCCAGACTCCCTTGAGTCGTCCGGATTTAAGCGTGGTGTTGGCGGCCACCAGGACCACGGCGTCCATCAGAAATCCAATGCAGGCCACGGGTGCTTTCACGAGAATCTGGGGAAGCGGAAGAGTCCTGAGGCGCTTGAAACGGACTGTGAGTGCGCCCGGGTATATCACCCACCAGCCTCCTCGTTTGACCCGTTCGCGGATCAACGTGAGGTACCAATCCGGGTCGCGCGAGTTGTTGTCGCGGATTATTTCCCCGGCGTCCTGTTCTCCGATGTGGTCTTTCAGGTAGTCCCTGAGGTAGGTGTAGATGGTGTGTGCGATTTGCTGGCGGCGCTGGTTGTAGAATACATCCATGATCCGGGTGTATGATTCAAAGATATGCGAGGCGTTGGCGGCCCGAATCACAAGGCGATTGTCAGCAGGCTGTTGGAATAGGTTGGTGCAGACCATGAATTTAATGAACCCATCCTCGGTCATCAGGCCGGGCGGCATGTAGATCCGGCGCAGGAGGGGGCCCCGCGCGCAATAGAGCTGTCCGGTAATTTGGGCTGGGGCGGCCTGAGTCATCTGGCCGACAGCTAATGAAATGCGGTCAGCCAGGGATTTGTGTTTCTTGAAGAGCACATGCTTTTGAGGCAGGTCTGTGGAGACCATCGCCTCGGGGTTTTGTTCAAGCGCCATGACCAGGTTGGTCAGCGTGTCGGGATGTGAAAACGTGATATCCGCATCCATGAGCACGATATAATCAGCGCTGGGATCCGCGAAGAGGTGGATGTAATGGTTCCAGGCATTGGCCTTTCCGGGCTGCTTCAGCGAGTTTACCTTCCAGGAGAGGGTCTGGGGGGGGTAGGGGGCCGCCAGGGATTCCAGGGTTGCGCGTGCGGCTTCCTCCGTGCGATCGCTGCAGCCGTTGGGCACCACGATGATCTCGAGGGTTGCCTTCCATTCCGGCAGGCGCTTCAAAAGGCTTTGCTCAAAAAGCGATTTCAGGCTTGTTTCAATGATTTCGGCTTCATTCCAGGCCATGATTCCCAAAGAGATCTTCATCAGAAGCCGCCTTCCAGTGGTGAATTGTTTTCGCTGTTCTGGTTTCGTATCATAGGGCAGAATTCGTGATGACGGAAGCAAAACTGTGAGGGAGGTCAAATGAAGGGCATGATGAAAATCTGCGGGATATGGCTCGCGTTGGGGCTGGGCGGATATTCCTCACCCGCCGGGACGCCTGTAAATCGGGTGATGGTGCTTTCGCCGGAATGGGTTGTTCTCGTCAACGATTACATGGATGAGACGGATGACCGGATATATGCTCTTCATCGTTCTGATTTTGACAAGGCGTTAAAACAGCAGGAGGCGCTTGAGCAAGGCAAGACGCCTGATTGGGCCGCTTTGAAACGTCGGCAGGAGCTGTGGGCCGAAACGTATATCAGCATCTCTGAGCAACACAGATGGATGGGGGAGCCGGGGTCGTTTACGATTGAGGAAGGTATCGAGGCCGGATCCGTTCATGCCAGTAAGCCGCGCCAGTCCGTCGCGTGGGTGAATGAGCTTGGGGATCGTGCGTGCCCGGTCGGTTCCCCCCTTCGGGCCTGTTTTGACTTTGAGGTGGGGCATTATGCCTACCTGCGGCTGCCAGAGGCCCTGACCAATGGAAGTGCTATCCGGATCACGCAAAAAGATGGGCGGTTTGCGGAAATCCGGTTTGATGACCATGCCGTGGTGACTCCTGCCATCAAGGTCAACCAGGTGGGATATGTGACCGATGCGCCAGGAAAATTCGCCTATCTTGGCGCCTGGATTCCCACTGTGGGTCCGGTGGACTACAGTGCTTTCAACTCCTTTGAATTGTGCCGGGAGTCGGATGGGAAGGTGGTCATGCGGGGGGTACTGGCCGTGAGGTCCACAAACGTGGTGTATTCCGGGGAGATTGTGTATGAAATGGATTTCAGTGCGGTTCGCCAGGAGGGGCGTTATTTCATTTGCATTCCCGGACTGGGTCGATCCTGGCCCTTTTTAATCAGCGCATCTGCCTTGGGTGAAGCGTTCTATGTTGCGGCCAAAGGTTTCTATCATCAACGGTGCGGTTGCTTCCTCGAACAGCCTTATACCGCCTGGACACGCGGTCGATGTCATCTTCCGCCGGTATTTGCCTGCGGCCTGGCTGGTAACGGCGGGGATATATGGAGGGATTCGGAGGGGCGGGTCGTGAAGGACATCAAGGGTATTGACTTCGAGGTGATCAAGGCAACCGGAGACCAGTCAAAATCATATGACATCTGGGGGGGGTGGCATGATGCCGCCGACTATGACCGCCGGCAGAGCCATCATTTTGCAGCCTGGGATCTGATGGGAGTCTACGAGCTCAACCCCGGTGCATTCACCGACGGGCAGCTCAATATTCCGGAGAGTGGTAATGGCATTCCGGATTTGCTGGATGAAGTTGGATATGGTCTTGCGGTATGGCGGCGGGCTCAACGGCCGGATGGCGCTGTATGTGGCCGGATTGAAACTGTAAGCCACCCCAATCACCGGGGCATGCCGGACAGGGATCATGCTCCATTTTTCAAGTCAATCGAAACTCGCGAAAGCACGCTGTATTATGCGGCCTCAGCCGCCCAGTTGGGGTGGTTGCTCAGGCCGTTCGACCAGCGGCAGGCGGAGGAGTGGCTGGCTTCCGCCATCCGGGCCTATGCTTGGGCAATGGCAACGAACGAGCCCCCCGTCTCAGTGAGTGTCACTATTCCGCTGAAAAGAATGGTGATCCCTGATGGGTCTTGCAAGTTGACCTGGACAGAGTCTCCGGTGGAGCCTCTTTTCCCGGGGTTTCAGGCGTCATTGCAACTCTACAGGGCCACCTCCAACGAGATGTATCGCACTGATTGCGTCACACGGTTCATGCCCTATGCGCTTCGGTTTTTTGAAGGATATCCCCATTACTTGTTCCAGTCGTGGGGGGTCTATGAAGTGGCCGTTTGGCGTGGGCTGGGAATTCCTGAGGCTGATCGGCGTCGGGCCGCCGACATGCTGATTGCCCGAGCCGATGAGGCCATCCGCTTGCAGGAAGAGGCCCCGTACAGACATCCCTGGAATCCTGAAAAGAAACGGCGGTGGGGGGCGGCGCTGTCTGCCACGCAGGCCCGTTACTGTATCCTGGCCTGGAAATTGACGGGCCATGAGCGCTATCGTGCGGCGGCCTTGCTTTGTGCCGATTTCCACCTGGGGTGTAATGCCCTGGGATTGGTTCAGACAACGGGGTTGGGCGCGGCGTATGTTGGCATGGTACAGGATGCGGAAAGCCGCGCTGATGGAATTTTGGACCCGGTTCCCGGCATTACCCCGTATGGTGTAATATCTGTTCCGATGGGAGCGCGGGAACATGTCTACAGTATGACGGTGGGCTCGCCCGCAGGTCGAAAACAGGTATATTTTCTGCCGCCCCCCTTCGATGTCCTTAATCCTCAGATACCTCTGTGGCGCCAATATGGACCCAATGGCGGGCATGACCCCCTCAACAACGAGTTTACAGTCCAGGAGACCATGAGTCCTCTTGTGGTTCTGTTTGGTGCCCTTTTAGTCCCTCATTGGCAACCGAGTGATGAAATCAAGCGCCGGGAGCCAAAGTCGAGGGAGGCCCAAGGGGGATATTTCTGGCTTCCTTGACCCGCGGACACACCTTTGAATTTCGGCTTGTGGCTTGCCTTTAAAGGCCCCTTAATGCATAGTCAAAACTTAAGGCTATCATCCGGGCGGGGTGCAAAGTTGTATGAATACCAGTTTAATATCTGAAAAAGGCGGGATGGGGAAAACGCTTCCGGTCGGGATCGGAATGGTGGTGATTTTGCTCCTGTTGTTGGCCCTGGGGTGGTGGGTGGGTGGCTTGAGGGCGGCATCAAGGGAAGCCGAAATGCGCGAGGCCCTGATCTGGCAGGTGGCGGATATCGTTCGCACCATCAATCCTGAATTGGCGCGCAACCTAACTTTTACAGCAGCGGACAAGGGCACGCCAGCCTACGAGGTGATTCGTGGCCAGATGGATGTAGCGGGTAAACGGATTCAGAGTCGCGGCATCTATAGCATGTCTCTGCGGGCTGGAAAGCTCTTTTTCGGACCGGAAAACTATCCGGTGGACGATCCATTGGCGAGTCCGTCCGGGACGGAATACCAGCATCCGCCGAAGGAATATCAGGCCGTCTTCAATGACAGGCTTCCGGTTGTGATTGGCCCTTACACTGATGAATACGGAACCTTCGTGTCCGCCGTAGCCCCCCTTGTTGATCCGCAGAATGGCAAGATTATCATGGCCGTCGCGTTGGATGTACTGGCCACCGACTGGAATCTCCGGGTTAACGCCGGGCGTAGGGTGCCGCTTCTAGCGGCCCTTGGGATGTTTATTCTGATCTTGACGGGGGTCGGTGTCGTCTTGTGGCGAACCCCGAAAGAAGCCGTGGCTGACTTGAAGCTTAAAGGGTGGATCGTCGGTCCAGTGGCCTTGGTACTGCTGGCCTCCATGGTTTGTTTCGGGGTGTATCAAGGCCAGTTGGCTCGGGATGTGTCGCGTCGCGACATGCGCCACATTCTGGGTCAGGCTAACAATCTATGGAATCGTCTTATAGTCAACGAGGCTGAGATGATTCGATCGCAATTGGATGTGGTCTCCCGGGATCCCGCTCTGATGGAGGCGTGGCAGAGCCGGGATGTGGAACGGCTTTCCCGCCTCTCCAAACCTGTTTATGAGGCGATGAAGGCCCGCTTTAATACCGCCTGTTATAATTTTATCACGACAAACCGAGTTTGCTTGTTAAGGGCGGATCAACCGGAGGTGCAAGGGGGCTCGGTTATAGATCGGGCTACGCTGCAGACCGCCATTCGCACCGGGGTGGATGCCTGGGGGGTGGAGGCTGGGCCGAGTACCCTGTTCATGCTCAGCATTGTGCGGCCATGGGTTCGGGACGGAAAGATTGTCGGATATCTGGAGATCGGCATTGATGGACATCATCTGGCCAAGGACCTGGCGGAAGATCTGGGCGATGAGGTGGTTCCCCTGCCCCTCAACCGCATGGCGGATCTGGTCGGCTTAAGGATGGGCGGGAACACGGATAGCTCGGATGACCTGTTCCGTGTGAGCAGGGGCAATAAAGTGCTCGATGCGGGGGTGATCCATCTGCATGATCACTTTGGGCGCGAAATAGTCGGACTCCACGTCATGCACGATGTAACGGCCGTCGCCTTAGTCCAGTCAAATACCTTACTATTACACATGGTGATGGCTGGGTTGCTGATCTCCGGGATTCTCGCGGTGCTTTGGTTTGTCACAGGGCGCGCGGAACATCAGTTGGCCAGGGCTTTTATCGCGGTGAGGGAAGGCGAGGAATCTTTTCGTCATCAATTCTACGATAATACCGCCATGATGATGCTTATCGAGCCGGAGGGCGGACAGATCCTGGATGCCAACGATGCGGCGGTCAATTTTTACGGATACTCACGTGAGAAGTTGCTTTCGATGCAGGTTGGGGAAATCAACACCCTCACTCCCGCTGAACTTCAGCAGGCGATGAATTCCGTTCTCCCTGAGCATGGTAAGCGGTTCGAATTTGTGCACCGCCTCAACGATGGCTCGACTCGCAATGTGGAGGTGTCGTCGAGCCGCATTCAGTTCGGTGGTCGTAACATTTTGCATTCCATCATTCATGATATCTCCGAGCGTAGAAAGGCGGAAAAGGAATTGGAGCAGGCCAATGAACGTCTGGCCTTGGCGACCAGTGCGGGAGGGGTGGGAATATGGGACTGGGATGTCAGTTCAAATGTGCTCACATGGGACGACCAGATGTTCCGGCTCTACGGGCTTGTAAGGACGAAATTCAGCGCCGTCTACGAGGCCTGGCGGGCGGGGGTACACCCGGAGGATCGCGAACGAGGTGACCGGGAGATTCAGATGGCGATTTCCGGGGAGAAGGACTTCGATACGGAGTTCCGCGTGATCTGGCCGGATGGAAGCGTTCACAATATTCACGCGCTGGCCACCGTCATGCGCGATGCCCGGGGTGCGCCCGTGCGCATGATCGGCACCAACTGGGATATCACCAGCTTGAAGCGGTCGGAAGAGGCGTTGCAACAGCAGTCTCGCCTAAGGCAATTAATCATTGATATCGCCTCGACGTATATTAATTTGCCGCTGGAGTCTGTGGAGTCGGCGATCCATGTGTCGCTGGCGGATCTGGCGGCCTTTGTGAAAGCGGATCGGGCCTATATTTTTATCTATGACTTTCAGCGGCAGATCTGCCGCAATACCCACGAATGGTGTGCCACGGGGATAGAACCTCAAATTGAAAAGCTGCAGGAAGTGCCGCTGGCGATCATGCCGGACTGGATTAAGGCGCATCGCGCGGGAGCGCCGGTTTATATTCCAGATGTGTTTGCCCTGCCGGATAGCGCGGAGCGTAAATCGCTTGAGGAACAGGCCATCAAAAGCCTTTTGGCTGTTCCGCTCATTAATGCGGGCGAATGCATCGGCTTTGTCGGTTTCGACTCGGTGCGGGAGTATCATGCCTACTCGGACACGGAACAGCGCCTTCTTGCTGTTTTTGCCCAGATGTTGGTGAATGTCCGGCTGCGCCAGCGAATGGAGTCTGAACTCCGCACCGCCATGGCGCGCGCGGAGAAGGCCAGTGCCGCCAAAGGCGAATTCCTGGCCAATATGAGCCATGAAATCCGGACCCCCATGAACGGGGTGATCGGGATGACCGGGCTGCTGTTGGATACGGAATTGAGCCGTGATCAGCGCTTTTTTGCAGAAACCGCCCTCAGCAGCGCCGAATCCTTGCTGGCGTTACTGAATGACATCCTTGATTTTTCAAAAATCGAGGCGGGTAAGTTGGATCTGGAAATGCTGGATTTTGATATGGGGTCTCTCTTGGATGACTTCGCCGCCCCGATGGCCCTGCGTGCCCGGGAGAAGGGGGTGGTGTTCAGCTGTGACGCCGCGCCAGGGGTGCCCTTCGCGCTTTCTGGTGATCCGGGTCGGTTGCGCCAGGTGCTGGTCAACCTGGCCGGGAATGCGATTAAATTCACGCAACAGGGCGAGGTCGCCGTGAGAGTGAGCTTGATTTCAGAAGCTGATGATAAGGTAGTGCTCCGCTTCTCCATTCGGGACACGGGCATCGGGATCGCGGAGGATAAGTTGAATCTTCTTTTTCAAAAGTTCGCTCAAGAGGATTCATCGACCACTCGCAAGTACGGTGGATCCGGGCTCGGCTTGGTGATTGCAAAACAACTGACCGGGTTGATGGGCGGTGAAATCGGCGTTGAGAGCGAAAAGGGGAGGGGTTCGGAATTTTGGTTTACGGCCCGGTTTTCCAGGCAAACCAAACCTGGGCAGGCGCCACAGTCGCTGGGCCTCAAGGGGCAGGCCGTGCCGCTCGCTTCGGTAAATCCCGGGCACCTGCCGGTCCAGTTCCCCGCCGCCCGGATTCTTCTGGCTGAGGATAATCTTATCAATCGGCAGGTGGCGTTGGGCATGATGAAAAAAATGGGACTTCATGTGGTTGCCGTAGTCAATGGTGCGGAGGTCCTTTCGGCCCTCGAAACCACCCCCTATGATCTGGTGTTGATGGATGTGCAGATGCCCGTGATGGATGGCCTGGAGGCAACGCGCCAAATCCGTAACCCAAAATCCTCAGTTCTTAATCATCATATCCCGGTTATTGCGATGACAGCCCATGCGATGCAGGGTGACCGTGAACGTTGCCTGTCGATGGGGATGGACGACTTTATTCCAAAGCCGATTTCGCTTCAAGTGTTGGAGAAAGTGATGAGCAAATGGCTTTCGAAAAAGAAAGTTTGAGCGGGAGACCTTTAAACATGAAAAAAATTATTTCAACCTTCTGGATCGGATGTTGCCTGGTGGCTCAAGGAGCGGACTATGTGGTCGCCTTGAGTGTGGATGGGTTAGGGTCGTTCTATTTGCAGACGATGGTGGATGCCGGAAAATTGCCCCACTTAAAGCAACTCCAGGCGGAATCCGCGGGGACGACCCAGGCCCGCTGTGACTATGATGTCTCGGTCACCCTGCCGAACCATACGAGCATGGTGACGAGTCGCCGGATCATAGGGGTGGAGGGCCACAACTGGAGCAATAATACGGATCCCGCCAAGGGGGTGACCCTCCATTCCCATAAAGGGGCCTATGTGGCCAGCGTTTTTGATGTGGCGCATGATCATGGGCTCAGGACAGGGATGTGGGCGACGAAAACCAAGTTCGCGCTTTTCCCGAATTCCTATAATGAAACGAATGGGGCGCCGGACGCCACGGGCGTGGATGATGGGCGCAAAAAAGTGGATTATTCCTATATCAAATCGTCGGTTGCGCTCATGGATAATTTTATCGCTGTGATGACGAACCGGCCCTGCCAATTTACCTTTGTTCACTTTGGTGAGTGTGATGCCGCCGGCCATACCCAGGGGTGGGGGAGTGAGTCCTTCAATGCTGCCCTGATCCTGCTGGATGGGCAGTTGGGGCGGCTGATGGATCTGATTGCCATGGATCCAAAATTAAAGGGGAAAACCACCCTGATCGTTACGGCCGACCACGGGGGGGCGGAAAAAAACCATTCCGATGCGACCCGGCTTTTGAATTACACGATCCCTTTCTATGTCTGGGGTGCAGGGGTGACCCCGGGAGACCTCTATGGGTTTAATGCCGCAAGCCGCACCTCGCCGGGAGAAGGCCGGCCGGATTATACCGCATCCAGGCAGCCGGTCCGGAACGGGGAGGTGGGGAATCTGGCCCTCGCTCTGCTCGGGCTCCCGCCGATCCCGGGTTCCACGATCAATGCGAAACAGGATTTGCGGGTTGGCGCCGCTGTGAAATAATGGCGCAAATGCGAAGGAGTGAATGCGTGAGTACTGAACGAGACCTTGAAATGCGATCATCGGCGGTGACCCTTTCCGATATGGAGATTTTTGTCTTCCCGGAGTTGATGTACGCGTTGATGCTGGCCAATCTGATGTCACCCCGTATCTGGAAGTGGCGTGAGGATCCCTGGTTTGCCGGTCTGGCCAAGATGAAGCCCTACCGCCGGATTACCCGGCTCAAGCAATACATCATGGACCATTATGCCTTCAACCTGGATCTCGATACCTGGGGGCTGACCACGAAAGACCGGGAGATGGTCCGGTTCCGCCCCTTCTTGGAGGAGGACACCATCCGGCGCTCCAACGCCCTGTTCGGCTATGAGGGCGACAAGTATTATTTTAATATCGATATCCGCACCCATTTCGGCCTGAATAAATACACAACGGACGCGATCCCCTACTGGAAAACGGAAACCGTCGAGGCGATGGATGCCTTCTGCCACAAAGCGGGGTATTCGACGGGAGCGGGCGAATGTGTCTCGCTGGCGGCGCTCTATGCGGCCGCCTTGTATATTGTGGCGGGGATCCCCCTGAAGGATATTTTCCTCCTGGCCACGCCGTTGCACTCCCAGAATTATGTGGATTTGGATGACGGGATTCTCACCAATAACCGGCGGCTGGTGACCAAGAAGATGTGGTGCAACGGGACGGCGCTGTCCGCCCAGGCGCGCCGTGCCCTGGAAAACGAGGAGGTCACGGTGGTGGCGCATGAGACGGGGTGGATCCACACCGTCTACCCGGACGCGTCCATTGATCCAGCCGCGTATGCGCGATTTACCGGTAAACTCAAGGCGTTCCTCGATACCCCGCTGACGGATGAGGTGATGGGAAACTTTTTGCGAGATAAACGGGATCTCCAGAAATGCTTCCAGCTGAGGGGGACCATCCATGGCGTTACCCACTATGTCCCCCTGGAAGTCGCCTTCCAGTATGAGGATGAGAGTTCATTCCTGGTCACGGACACGACGCGCGAGGCGCTGCTGGCCGAGATTGATATGGACCAGTTTGTTACCGAGCGGTTTCCCGGCCGCATTGTGTTGAACGATCTTGAGGATTATGTGCGGCGTGAGAAGCCGAAACTGAGCCAGCCCGAGGATGCTGCCCGCCTGAAAACCCAGTTTGCCTGCACCTGCATGGACTCTGCCAGGGCGATGGAGCATTTGATCCGGTTCTGTCATGTTGAGCCGCGGATTCCACCGGCGGCGCAGCGTGCCTTCAAGCCGGCAAATGCCCCCCTGGGCATCAGTAAGGAGATGACCCGGCAGGACATCATCACGCGCCTGGAATCGCTCCGGGCCACGGTGCCCGCCGCCGATCTCGCCTTTTATGCCTATCGCGATCTCAACCGCTGTGAGCCGGGTCCCTTTCTCAAGGCGGCGCTGGAGCGCAATCCGGTCTCCCTGGCCGGCGCGGCGCCGATGACCGATGATGAAGTTATCGCGGTGGTCCAGGCCATGCCCTCGGAATCGATCTATGACGAGGCCGGACGTCTCGCCCAGCCGGATGAAGTCTGGAACTTCGGCCGGGGTGATGGGGCGGAAAAAGCGATCCTGTTGGCCTGCATTATCAAGGCCAGAAATCCCGGGGCCGCCATCACTGCCGCGGTGGCTCCGGATCGTGTCGTGTTGAAGGTGGACTCCAGAACGGTGGAATTCCCGTCATCCAAGGC
>JBIKMI010000208.1:0-5110 GCA_044359285.1 Kiritimatiellia bacterium | reverse complement strand
CCGGGAATTGAAGGCAGCTCCCGCAGGCAAAACGAGGGAAGTCGATTGCTGTGGATTGCAATGTCCGGGGCCGATTAAGCGGATGAAGGAGGAGATGGACAAGCTGGCTCCCGGCGACCAACTCAAAATCTGCGTCACGGATCCCGGCTTCCTCCAGGATGCGCCTGCCTGGTGTCTCCGCAATGGCCAGGAACTCCTGAATATCCGGCGTGAGAAGGGGCGGATCGAGGCATTGGTCCGTAAATGCGAAGTGTCGGGACTTCGCCCCGGAACGGCAGGCGTGCAGAAAGACCGTAAGACGTTCGTTATTTTCTCCAATGACCTTGACAAGGTGATGGCGGGGTTTGTGATTGCCAATGGAGCGCTGGCGATGGGGAGCGAAGTGAGTATGTTCTTCACCTTCTGGGGCATTAATGCCTTGCGCAAGCCTGGTCCGCAGACGGCCGGGAAAGGGGTATTGGATAAGATGTTTGGCTGGATGATGCCGAAAGGCCCCGGGGCGTTGACCCTTTCCAAGATGCACATGATGGGCATGGGTACGGCCATGATGAAGGTGGTCATGAAAAACAAAAAGGTCGAGACGCTACCCTCGCTGATCGCCTCAGCCCGGTTTGCCGGGGCAAAACTGGTGGTTTGCACCATGTCGATGGATGTCATGGGGATCAAGCCGGAGGAACTGATTGACGGTGTGGAGTACGGCGGTGTAGGGGCCTTCCTCGGGGAAGCGGATCAATCCAATATGACCCTGTTTATCTGAGAATACGTTCGGGTCAAGCCGGTCTGCCTGCCCACTAACGAATGCTCACAGGTTCAGCCGCGTCAAAGTCCTGCCGATCCACGTCAGGACTTTGCGCTTTTTCAGCTTCAGGATCAGTCGGGACAAGGTCTCGGGTGTGGTCCCGATGGCACCGGCAATATCCTTTTTAGAAATCGAGAGGGTGACGGTTTTCTGGGCGCCAAACTGCTCCTTAAGGAACCAGAGCAACCGGTCTTCCACGTCATGTGCCTGCTGTTGGACGATGCGTTCGGCCAGATAGCGCTGTTTGCGCATCAGCATGGCGATAAAGTCATTGCGGAACCCCTCCGTATTGAGTAGCTGATGGACGTCGGCGCGCGGGAAGACGATGACATCACTATCGGCCAGCGCGACGGCGGTGACAGGATAATTCTCGCGCTCAAAGAGGACGACCTCGGCGAAAACTTCACTGGGTTGAACGATTTTAATCACGACCTCACTGCCGTCCGGAGCTGTTTTGTGAAGCTGGATCGCCCCGCGGCGCAAGAGAAACAGGGCGCGCCCCGGATCGCCCTCCCGAAACAGAAACTGGCGCTTCTTTAATTCCTGCAGAGCGCAGATGGCGGCCAGTGCCTTGACGCTGTCCCGTGACAATTCCTTGAAGAAACTGCTGTCGGTCAGAAATTGATATCCCTTGATCATTTCTAGACTCTATCCGTTATAACCAGAGCGTCAACCGCCAAAGTGTCTAAAAGAGCTTTCTATTTATAAAAGACCCGCCATAATTCAGGGCGGATGTTCGAATGAGGGTAATTCAGCAAAGGAGTCATTGGGATGGAAAATATTCCGGTTCTTCATGTGACGGGGCAGTCGTTGGCGGAAGCCTATGAGAAGGCGTTATGTGCGTTAAATGAACAGGGGATTGGGTTCCGGACCCAGTATGACAAGGCCGGCGATCCTGCCAGCCTTGATTCCACCATGAACATCACGGTGCTGGATCCGCTGTCCGATCCCATGATCCATAAGGCCTTCCCGGGCGGCATCGAAGACTTGCGGGAATATGTCATGGAACTCCAGGGCGCCAAGGATCATTGGGTCAAAAATATGAATGATCCGGCCGATACCCGCTGGGAGTATACCTATCATGGCCGCCTGGCGAATTATGGCGCGCTCAAGGAGCTGCGGAATTATGAGTCGGTGGAAGCGGGTTTTTTCAAGATCAATCAGATTGATGCGGTGGTCGGCAAATTGGTGAAGCAGCCCTTCACACGCCAGGCCCAGATGATTACCTGGATGCCGCATGTTGATCTGGACTGCTATGATCCGCCTTGTCTGCAATCGCTCTGGTACCGGATTCTGGAGGATAAGGACGGGGTGTGGTGGTTGAACTGCAATATCCGGTTCCGCAGTAATGACGCCTGGGGTGCGAACTTCATGAATATGTTCGGCCTGACCCTGTTTAACCGGGATGTCATTGCGGCGGAGGTTTCGCGTCGTGCCGGGAAGACGGTGAAGTTAGGTCGCCTGAATTGGCAGGCGGATTCATTCCATATTTATGGGAAGGACATTGATTTGGCGCGCCAGCGTTTATTGGACCGTATCCGGACGTCAAGTTTTGAGGAGCGCGTCTATTGCTTCAATGATCCGATGATTCAGGAGATTTATAACGAGGCTGAGGCCACGGTACGGGAGAAGATCCGTGAGTTTGATGCGCGGTGAGTCCGCCTCCCCTGCGCGACGCGGCGAGGGAGGCGTTTGAGAATAGAGGCTGAGGGTGAACTATGAGGATTCTCGTTACAGCAGGCCCCACGCGCGAGTTCATGGATCCGGTCCGGTTCATCAGCAACCGCTCATCGGGTAAAATGGGTTATGCCATTGCGGCGGCGGCCAGCGCCCGCGGCCACGAGGTGGTGCTCATCTCCGGACCGGTATCGATTCCCGCCCCTGCGGGGATCAGGGTGGTCGCAGTGGTGTCGGCGGCCGAGATGTTGGCCGCTGTCGAGCTCCATTTTGAGTCCAGTGAAGCCCTCATCATGGCGGCGGCGGTATCCGACTGGCGCCCGGCTGCCGTCAGTCCGCAAAAACAGAAAAAACGGAGCACCCCCCCTGAGCTCAGGCTGGAGCCGACCGCGGATATCCTGTTGACCCTCAAGCCGCGGAAAAGCCACCGCATGATGGTCGGATTTGCGGCGGAAACCACCGACGTTGTAGCCGAAGCGCGCCGGAAATTGGAGGCCAAGGGCCTCGATATGATTGTGGCCAATGATGTGACCCAGTCGGATGCTGGGTTTGATGTGGAGACCAATCGCGTGGTGTTTGTAACCCCTAATGCACCCCCCCTGCCGTTACCGGTGATGTCAAAGCGCGAGGTGGGGGAGCGGATTATCGAGTGGGTGGAAGGACGGGCCGGGGGCACAGTCAGCAGGAACCCAGCGGATGCGGAGGCCGGTTGGCGCAGCGGGGTGGAGGATCGGTTGGCCCGGCAATTAGACTTCATCCGGGAAATTGACAAGCTGAAGACGATCTCCCGCCGCACATTGCTGATGGATGGCTCCCGCTATGAAAATGATGCTGAACATTCCTGGCATCTGGCAGTGATGGCGTTGTTGCTCAAGGAGTATGGCAATGCACCCGTGATGGATTTGGCCCGTGTCATGAAAATGGTGCTGATCCATGATATTGTCGAGATTGATGCCGGTGACACCTATTGTTATGACGATCAAGGCAATGCCGATAAGCTGGCGCGGGAAACAGTGGCCGCCCGGCGACTCTTCGGGCTTCTCCCTGCCGATCAACAGAAGGAGTTTTCGGCACTGTGGGAGGAATTTGAAGCGAGGGTGACTCCGGAGGCTCAATTTGCCGCTGCGCTTGACCGCATACAACCTCTGATGCATAACTATTTTACAAACGGGGCGGTCTGGCGGAACCATGGCGTGACCCGTACCAAGGTGTATGACAGGAATCGGCATGTGGCGGAAGGCTCACGGCCATTGTGGAAATTTGCCGAAGCACTCATTCAGGATGCGGTTAAACGGGGCTATCTCGACCCGTAAGCCCGTAATCAGGGAAAGTATAAAGTATGGCTGAACAGATAGATCAACTTTTATTCGTAGGCGGACATGATGCCAGTTGTGCCGCCATGGCAGCGGCCTTTGCGAATGCGGTCAGGAAGGAACATATGCTTGTCCGCTATGCCGGAGTCCGGTCCGGTGCGGTCGATCCACTGGTATGGCGGGCATTGTCGGAAGTACATATCTTCGAGGAGTCCCGCGAAGGGAAGCGTGTGGCTGAGTTGGGCGGCGGGATCGCTGATATTCTGGTGGCGCTGACAGGTGAGGCGGCCGAGTCCTGCCGGATGTTGCCTGGAAATCCGCAGAAGCTGCAATGGAATATTCCTGAACCGGCCACGCTTACAGGGGATGTGGAATGGCGCTTGCAGGCTTTCCGCGAGGCGCGCGACATGATCAAGCGTCTGGTGGAAGATTTTTATTCGCAAGGCTATCTGGCGGCCTTTCTGGTTTCAAAACATGAGCAGGATCTGGTTTTGGACCATCTTTCCGAGGGGGTGATTGCCCACGACTTGAACCGGCGCATCTTTTACTTCAATGCGGCGGCAGAGCGGATCACCGGGTACAAGCGGGAAGAGGTGCTTAACCGCGACTGCCATGAGGTCTTGCCTGGTGGTTTGTGTGGTGCTAAATGTTCGTTTTGCCAGGGAGGCCCCCCACCTGAACGCGCGCTCAGTAAAAATCTTGAGATTGTAACACGGAGTGGCGAGCGGCGCCGAATCCACATGAATCTTGATGTAATGCGAGGTGACCGGGGCGCTCCACTGGGGGTGTTGGCCTGCTTCCAGGATTTGACCGTTGAGGCTCAGTTGGCCCGCCGACTGGGCGAAATCGAGCAGTTCAGCGGGATTGTAGGGAGCGATCCCAAGATGCTCGCCCTTTATGACATTATTCCCGAGCTGGCGGAGTCCACCGCCCCGGTGCTTGTTCAGGGCGAAAGCGGAACGGGTAAGGAACTTGTGGCGGCGGCGCTCCATAATGAAGGCCCCCGTGCGAATAAAATGTTTGTGCCGGTCAATTGCGGCGCTTTGCCGGAGGGCTTACTTGAAAGCGAACTTTTCGGCCATGTCAAAGGAGCCTTTACGGGCGCCATCCGCGATAAGAAGGGGCGTTTTGAACTGGCGGACGGCGGAACCATTTTCCTCGACGAAATCGGGGATATTTCGCCAGCTATGCAGGTTAAGCTTTTGAGGGTGCTTCAGGAAGGCCGTTTTGAACAGGTGGGAAGCGAGAAGACGATCAAGGTGAATGTTCGTGTCGTCAGCGCCACGCATCGAGATCTGGTTAAGGAAATGGCCGCAGGAAA
>JBIKMI010000207.1:0-5129 GCA_044359285.1 Kiritimatiellia bacterium | reverse complement strand
CAGATGGGTCCATGTTCATTTGTCCTCCTTCAGCGGCGCCACATAGTTATCCCCACCGCATTTCTTCCAATAGTAGTACACGATAAACGTACAGATGAGCGTGCCGATATTCAGCGCCCCGTTGTAGAGCAGGTAGAAGCGGTAGTCCTGCAACTGGTCCAGGATGTAGGCCCCGAGGATGGCGCCGCCCATCTTGGACAGGCCGCGGATCATGCCGCTGCAGGAAGCGAACTGCCCGTAACGCTTCTTCGGATACACGCGCATCATCAAAACCTGGCCAGCCGCCTGGCCAATCTGCGTCACGGGAAACCAGAGCAGGCCGAGCAGCACGTAGGAGGGCCAGTCCTGGTAGAACACATAGCCCAGCAGAGGGGTAACCAGGGTCACGGTACCGGTGATCAGACAAAGACGGATGGGGTGGAACTTGTCGGCGAACATACCGGCCGGGTAGGTGGCCACCAGGTGCGCAATGCCCATGAAGGCACCGAACACGCCGATCTGCTCGAGCGTGATGCCTAGCTGCTTGGCGAAGAGGATCCCCACAAAGCCCAGCCCGTTGCCGAAATAATCGAACACAACCCCGATGTATCCCCAGACATAAATGGGGTGGCCGAAACACTCGCGCACATAGTTCCGGGCCTGTCCGATAATGCTCGGCTTCAGCTTCGCCGCCTCCTCCTCCGAGGGCTGGTGGCGCTCCTCCTTCACCCGCCAGAGCATGAGGCTGAAGCCGAAGAAATACAACAGCGTGATCCACAAGTAGATCTCTTTCGCATTCGTCTCGGCGTGCGGGAAAACATAGAGGCTCCAGAAGAAACCACCGAGCGCCCCCACCACGCGGCTGAGACCGGTGAACCGCCCGAAGTAGGCCTCCGGCACCACATCCCGGAACATATACCACCAGACACTGTTCACAAATTCATTGAAGAACTGGAAGCCCAGCACCAGGAGGCCAACCAGCGTAATCGTGGCCGCCAGAGGCGTGATGCCCCACTGCTTCATGAGCTCGGAGTTCTGGAAGAACACGGCAATTTCCTCCGTGTACCCGATGCTCACCAGGCAGAGGCAGAGGAAAGGCATGGTGAAGATGATATACGGTTTGCGCCGCCCCCAGGGATGGGTGCTGCGGTCGCTCTTATAGCTCACCGCCGGTCCCACCAGGAACCCGAGGATGCCCGGAATGGTCGTCATCATCAGCGCCATCTGCTGGTTTGTGGCGCCAATCGAGCGCAACTGGAGTGGCAGCAGGGAGACCAGCACCGCCTCCATAAGCTGGAAGCAGACCCCGCCCCACAGGAGCCAGCCGAACAGGCTGACCAGTCCGGCTTTGGAATAGGTCAATGATCCGGCGGTACGCTTCTTCCTGAGCTCCTCCGCCGGATCAGGCTTCACATCACCCGCCACCACAGTCTTGAAATGATCGCCCATATCGTGAATTTTCCTTTCTGTATCCTAACCCGGCATAGCCGGAACCAAAACTAAGAGTTTGAACAGAAGCTCACGAAGTCCGCAAAGAAGAGTTATTCTTTACCGCCTCCGGCGGAATAACAAATTTCCTTCGCGATCTTTGCGAACTTCTGTTCAAATGTCTTTTGTTCAAATCATGACCAAGATGCGATTGATTCAAGTCGTAAGGGACTAAAGCTTTTTTTCAGCCCTGCTTTGCCGGAGGGACGCCGTTGCGCCGCCGGACAATCTCGCACCATTCACAACGACAATTCTTTTTCGTAACCTGCAGGGGGTCATCCCGGAGGACGGCGATCCCGGCCGCCACCACGTCCCGGCCCCGCATCAGGTAAACCGTCCCCTCGCCCAGGGGCGCGGAGACAAGCTGGCCCAAGCTTCTCATCCGCTCATGAGCCAAGTCAAACCAGTTGTTATGCCACGGGCCGGAAGGAATCACCCGCGCGGCGCCGCGGCGGCCCGGACGCCCGGCCAGAACCATCCCCGGCAACTTCACCCCGCCCCACAGTTCGGCGGCATGCATCAGGGTATTCTTCCGGATCGGCGCCATCATCAGCACCCAGCCGTCGCGGTCGACAAACCGCCCCCAGAACCCCTCGCGCGCCAGCGGCGCCATCTCGCCCGTGTGACCGGACGTCAACGCCTCCGCCAACGGACCGCGGACGGCCACGGAGTGCGTGGGGTGCAGGCTGCGCTGCACGCCGGGCTGATGCCGGTAAACCTCGGTGATGGAACCCACGGTCGACGGCGAGCGGGCCGCGTCATAGACCGGCTGGCCGAACGTGCTGACCGTATGGGTGGGCATGGCCAGCGTCCCGCGCGGACCGACCGCTGCCTGGAGCCGGTCGATCACGGCAAGGGCGCCGCCCTCCACATACCCGAACGCCGAAAGGGAAGTATGCGTCATCAGGAGCATGCCCGGTTTTACGCCAACCTGACGCAACACCCGGTCGATATCGGGGGCCTTTAACCGGGGCCGCCACCGGATCAACCCTTCCCGCGCAAGAAGGTCGAACGTGCGGTCGAGTCTCGCAGACTGCACGCCACACCCTTCGTAGCGCAGGAAGTCGCTGATTTGACGCAGGGTGCGCTTGCCGTTGCTCCAGCCGAGCGCCCACTGTAGCCAGCAGGGCACCTCCCGCTCAAGGTCCTCTCCCGTCACACGGCTCAAACGGCGGCGCACCTCGGGTGCCAGCGCCCCGGTATCCAGGGAACCCTGGAATGCTTTCAAGGGCACCCGTCGCGCCAGACGCGCGACCCGACGGTCGGCCTCCGCTGCAACCGTCGCCGATCCCCGCCCCGACGGCGGTACAATCCCCTCCGCCAGGCGATTCACCAACGCCCGGGCCGCCACCCCTGGTGCCAGTCCCCGCGCATCCACGGGCGGCAAGGCAGGATAGGCATCTTCAACCCAGACCGGCTGGCCATCCTCCGGGATCAGCCGCAACAAGCCTCTCAACCGTAGCCGCTCCTGTCCCGCCTGATACCTCAGCGCGCTCATCCGCAAAGAGGGCGATATATTCCCCAAGGTGGCCCGCGCCGTCCCGCCCGACACTTCAATCAGCCGGTGCCGGGCATAGCGGGCCCCGACACGGGCCATATCACCCACCTCCGCCGGCCCGGCGGAACAAAGATAGCCAATGTAGTCACCAAGCCAGCACCCGATCGGCCCCGCCGCGGCGGTTGATGGACGCTCCGGACGACCCTTCTTGCCCTGGCCCGACCGTTCGGATGCGAGCACGAGCCTCGTGGTGGGAATCGCGAGAAGGGGATCTCCCATGGCGCCACCGCCAGCCGGCCCCAGTTCCCAGCGTATCCCCGGATAAGCCTTCAGGCTTTGGAGCAGGATCGGCAGGAATGGATCGGGCAATGGCGGTGGACTCGGCATGATCGTGAGGAGATCGCCGGAACTCTTCCCCTCCCCTTCCGCCAGGCTGAGGGTTATCCCCAGTACCGCCCTCTTGAATAACTTCGGTTGCAGGCGCAACAGGGCCATGAGGCCCCGGGGTTCGACGGTAAACAGGAAGCGCACGCCACGGTCGGGAAGCCACCCGCCGCGGCCTGCGTCCGCCAACAGGCGTCCGATTCCCAGCGCCACGGCAACGCCAGACGCATTGTCGCCCGCATCCGCCTCGCCCATCGACGCCATGATGAGAATTTCCTGGGCCGTTCGCCCCCGCCAACAGGCAGTGACGACCGGCTGCTCGCCCGGACCAAGGCCGGTGAGCGCCTCGACGTCCACTAACCCGTCTTTCCTTAGCCACACTTCCAAACGCTTCGCCAGATCCAACGCCCGCCCCTCGGCATCCCGGCGCATCATCCGCTTCAACGCGATCACCCGCTGCTGCGCAAGAGCCTCGTCAAACCGGCCTTCCGCCGCCGGCCAGACAGGCACCGGCGGAAAACTGGACGACGTGCGTTTTGTGGATGTTGCCATGGCGCTCACCACCCGAACGCGCTGAACGTCGGCACCTCAGTGCCACCCTCCAGTCGCAGGTAGAAATTGATGCTATAGCCGATGGAACGGTGATGAATGGTGGTGCGGGCCACATCGTGGTCCGACTGCCCATACACGCCGCCAAGCAGGCGCAGGTCGGAGGATTCCTTGACCTGCGTCGTCAATCCAAACTCGGCACTCTTGCGCACGCAACGTTCCACTTCAGTGGTATCGATCGGCAGTTTCTCCGTCTCGACCAGTTTGAGGAATTCAAGGTTATTGATGCCGGAGACCCAGGTGCCGCCCAGGCTCGGATACGAACCATCCTCGTCCATGAGCCGGTTCTGCGCCGCAATGCGATCGACCAGCAGGTCGAGCAGGCGTTTCTCGCGCTTGAGGCGGTAGGCGCACACGAGCGCGCACAAGGCAAAGTCGTCGTTGCCATGGCTGATCGGCACATGTCCGTGGAAGCCTGCCACCACCGGCTTGCCGCGGTTCTCCTCGTAGATCCGCGCCAGGCCCTTGATCAGGGGATCGAAGCCTTTCTCAATCAGGCGCGCGTCGTTTGTCAGCTTGTACAGCTGGTAGAAGAAGAGGGCCGATCCCGCCTGCCAGTCGCCCTTGATGAGCTCAACACCGCCTTCCTCGCCGACCACATGCATGCCCTTGTTGTGGCCGAACTGCTTGTCCAGGGCGAACGTGATGAACGGCCAGCCGTTTTCGTCCGTGCCGTGGTTGATCCACCAGTCGGCAAAAAGCCGCGCGCGATCGAGCCATTCCTGGTCCTGCGTTTCCTTGAACAACCGGCACAGACCAAAAGCGCCGGTCACGGCGTCGCGGGGATAGCTCTCGGTGGTGAGCGGGGTATGTTCCCGGAATCCTCCGATGGATTTCGGCAGGCGGAAGTCCGTGACTTGCAGCGTCTTCAGATACTCCGCCGCCAGCGCGGCCGCCTTGGTGAACCGGCCGGCCTCGCCGCTGATGCGGGCGGCCAGGTCATGGAGATCCATGATCGCAATGGCCTGTCCCCAGACGCCCATGCCTCGCGCCGTTTGCTTATGCAACACATACTCATAGACAAAGCGCCCCTTGTCGGCACTGTCCTGAATGCCGCCCCAGGGACGCTCATCGGTGTTCTGGTTGTTGCAGTACCAGTGCCCCGCCAATTCGGCATGATGGAGAAACTGCAGCTTTTGCTTGCGTGTAAACGACAACATCTTTTATCTCC
>JBIKMI010000206.1:0-5145 GCA_044359285.1 Kiritimatiellia bacterium | reverse complement strand
CGCCGGGGGAATCGAGACGATCATCTGTGCGCTGGCGATCCTGAAGGGCGTGGTGCCTCCCACGATGAACTACACCACTCCTGATCCGGAATTGGATCTGGACTACGTCCCCAATCAGGCGCGGGAGTTTAAAATCAGGGCCTGCCTGAACAACTCCCTCGGCTTTGGCGGCCACAACGCCTCCCTTCTGTTGAAGCGAGTCTAAGCCACATCCGCCCGTTGGGAAATGCACAAGCAAGGCGCAGGCCGGTAAGGGTCCGCGCCTTGTTTTTTTAAATCAGGCCGCCTTAACCTCGATCTTCCCGTCATGACTCCTTTCGGAGTGTGTTTTGGGAAGGGTAATGGACAGTACCCCGTTCCTGAGACGGGCTTCGACCTTTTGATGGGCTACCGGGGTTGAAAGAGGGATGACTCTTTCAAATGACCCGTAAACCCGTTCAAAATGGTAGGACTGTTTGGCTCTTTTTTCATTCTCAGCCGCTTTTTCGCCCCGGATCACCAACGCATCCCCCTCCAGTCGGAGCGTAAGGTCATCCTTGTCCATGCCGGGAAGTTCCGCCCTGACCAGAATGGCCTGCGGGGTTTCCTGGATGTCGATTTTAGGGGTGAAAACAGCAGTGGCAGGCTCTTCCCGCAACCACATGGGGCGAATGCCGAAATCCTCGGAAATTTCGTCTAACATCCGGTCCATATCGCGGTCCAAGGCTAATTCATCCTTAAACGCTTTATCCCAGACAACAGGGACCTTTTCCGCATCTCTCCTGGCTGGGGATTTAGCTACAGGGCGTCTCACCACCGGGGTCTTCCGGGATTCCTTCTTGACTAGGTGTTTCGAGTTCATGTCAACCTCCCTTCTATGATGCGCGGGTCGTATGACCCGAACGCGTGTTCCTTTCCTCCATAGGAAATTATCGCGCTTTCCCGGTGGGCTGTCAACTCCTCCTCCCTGCCACGAGGATTGGGGTGTCCCGCTTCCCTCTTGCCTCTTTGGCTCAAATCGGAGATTATAACGGGCCTATGACAAACACGCGAAGCAAGTTGTATGTGGGGTTGGGTCCCGTGATGGGGCTTCTGGCTCTGGTGTTATATGTCACCACGCTCAGTCGGGGTGCGTATCCCGGGGAGTCGGCCGGTCTGATGGCGACGGAATTGGGCGTGAACCCGCTGGGGACCTCTTTCCATCTGCTGTGGAGCTGGGTGGTGGCGGGGGTGGCGCAACTGCCGCTGGGTTCACTCATCACCCGCTTGAATCTCCTGAGCGCGGTATGTGCCGCCGCCACGGTTGGACTTTTCTTCCGGGTGTTGGCCGATGCGGTCTGGGCGGTGATTCCGGTCAACGATCAGAACGCCCGGGCGGCCAGCAGGGCCTCGCTGTGGGCGGGCGTGGTCGGTAGTGTGGCGCTGATGGGCGCCATGCCCTTCTGGTATGTGGCCAACCGCTTTCATCCGGCCCCGTTTGATCTGCTCCTGCTTCTGATCCTGGCCAAGCTGCTGCTGACCTTCATGCGGCGTGCCGAGTGGCGGGTGGGGCTGATGTTTGCCGTGTTGTATGGAGCCTGTGCGGTCGAGTTTGCCACGCTGATCGTGTTTGCGCCGCTGGTGTTGGTCGCCGTGCTGTTCGCCCTCTGGACGAATGGGGATCTCCGGTGGGGGCGTGTGTTGCCCATTGGCGGCAGCCTGTTGCTCGGGATGCTGCTGTATGTCCCTGCCACCTGGCGCCTGGAGGGCAGTCAGGTATTTCAGCTCAATGAGAATCAAGGCTTCTGGCTGGCCTTGAGTTATGTTCTGAAAAATCAGTATCACCTGATTGCCTCCAGTTTGCCGCAAATCGGCTGGTTGCTGGTGATTATTGTCGGCATTGTGCCCTGGCTTGCGGTGTTGGTGGTGGCGCGGCGCGGGCTGAACGAGGAGCGCGACTGGGGGCTGTACTGGTTGCACCTGAGCCTGACGGCCGTGGTGTTGGCGGTTGTCTTTAATGCGCCCTTTTCGCCCTGGCGCCTCTTGGGGCCCTGGCGTGTGCTGGTGACCCCCTATGTGCTGCTGGCGTTTTGTTACGGCTACCTGACCGCCTATTGGTGCCTGTTTCCCCGCCTGTTTTTCCAGAATGCAGAGGAGGATGAGCGCGGCAGGTTATGGATCCGGGAACATGGGGGCAACGTGTTTGGCGTGCTGCTTCTGGCGGCGGCCATCGGCGCGGCCACCTTGAATTTTTCCGCGGCGGATGCCCGCCCGGCCGGGGCGTTGAACCAGTATGCGGGGGCGGTGGCGAAGGCCATGACCGGGCGGACCTGGCTGGTGACCGATGGCTTGATCGACAGCAACATCGAGTTGGCGGCCAGGGAACAGGGACTTCCCCTGCGCCTGCTGAATCTCCAGCAGGGGAATAACCCCCTGTATATGAAACAGCTCGCCCGGCAATTTGAAAATGTGCGACTGAAGAGTCTGGCGGAGGTGGACGGACTCGCCTTTATCCGGGAATGGATGGACACGGATACTAATTTTGCCAGCCGGGTATCTTTCATGAGTTTTCCCGATTTGTGGGTATCGGCCGCGCTGCAGCCAGTGCCGGACTGTGTCTGTTTTAACGGGGTCCGTGCCCTTACCGAGGTGGACATGGAGGCGCTCTGGCAGCGGCATCAGGCATTCTGGAACCAGCCGTTCATGGCGGACCTGGCGACGCTGGCCAAAAAGGATTCGCTGCTGGCTTATCCGGCGGCGACGGTGCTCCGCCATCTCAGCATGGTGGCCAATAATCTGGGTGTGTTGCTGGAAGATGCGGGTCAGCGGAAGCAGGCGTATGAATCCTATGTCAAGGCCAGGGCGCTGGATGCCCGGAACATCAGTGCGCTCCTCAACCAGATGACGATGCTCGAGCGCGGGTATGCGTCCGCCGATGCGGACATGGTCAGGCAGGAATTCCAGGAGCTCCTGAAGAATCTGAAACAGAAGTTCGAGATCTGGTCGCTCTCCCGTGTGTATGGGTATGTCCGCATGCCGGAAGCCTATGCCGGGCTCGGGATGAGCTGGGCGTTTTCGGGACAGCCGGGTATGGCCGTCGCCGGCTACAAGCGGGCCATCGAGCTGGCCCCGGACCGGAAGGATCAGCTGAGCCAGGGGTTGGCCATGGCCTATCTGGCGCAGGATCAGTCGGCGGCTGGGGAGGATATCTTACGGCAACTGATCGCGAAGGAGCCCGCTAACGCCGGTATCCTGTTGTCATTAGCGCGGCTGGAATCACGCAAGGGCCGGTATGATGAGGCGAGCGTGTTGCTGGAGCGGGCGCAAAAGGCGGGAGTGGCCAGGGAGCGGATTGCGATGGAGTATGCCGTGATGCATCTGGCCGCCGGCGAAGCCGGAAAAGCACGGGTCATCCTGCAGGAACTAGTGGATGTGACTCCCGGCCTGACGCCCGCCTGGGCCCTGTTAGCCGGGGTCTTTATGATGGAAAATGATGAAAAGGGGCTGGATGAATGCGAGCGGAAACTGATGCGGGCGAAGGGACAGGATTTTATCACCACGGTGGTCCTGGCCCAGATTGCCTTGCGCAGGGGACGGTTTGTGGAGGCCCGCACGTATCTGGACCAGGCGCTGGCGATGCGGCCCGGCACCCCGCTCCTGCTGGATCTGCTGTTGCGGCTGGATGTGCAGGAGGGTCGGCGCGACTGGGCTGGTGGCCATATCCGCGCCTTGCTGTTGCTCGATCCGGGCCATCCCTATGCCAACCAGGTCCTGGCCTCCATGCAGCTCGAGCGCAAGGAGTTTGCGCAGGCGGAAAACTCGCTGCGGAAAAGCCTGGCCCGTAAGAGTGAGCCGTCCGTGATGAATGATCTGGCCTGGGTCCTGCAGGAGAAGGGCCAGCTTGATGAGGCCGAGCCGCTGATCCGTACCGTTTTGGAAGCGGATGGGAAAATGGGGGTGGCCTGGGACACCCTCGGGATGATTCTGATGAAGCGCGGGAAATGGGTTGAAGCGGACGAGGCGTTCCGGAAAGCCCTGGCCCTGGATCCGGAGTCCATCGCCGTTCAGTTTCATATGGCGGTTCTGTTTGATAAACGCGGCGAGTCCGCGAAGGCGGCGGAACTGGCGGAGAATCTGCTGGGTCGCCCTGCAGGGTTAAGCCAGGCGGAACAGGATGTCCTCCGCGAGATCAGCCGCCGTATCAGTCGGAAATAAAACAGGAACGGGTTGAGGAGACGTTATGACCTATCAGGATGCTAAACGAGTGGTGGAGCAGTACGGGCAGGGGCATGTGCTGAAGTTCTGGGAGTGCTTGAATGCCACACAGCAGGCCTCCCTGCTGGGGCAGATTGAAGCCCTGGATTGGGCGACCATCGCCCGTATCCAGGAAGTGATGAAGGCGGGCGGCGCCGGCACGCTTCCGGCCGGAGGTGACGTCGCGCCTGCCCCCGTGGTATCGCTGACACCGGACCAGTTGGCCGCGCCGCGCGCCGTAGGAGAAGCGGCCTTGCGGGCCAGCCAGGTCGGCGTCATTCTCGTGGCGGGCGGCCAGGGAACCCGGTTGGGATACGAGGGCCCCAAGGGCACCTACCGGCTGGCCCCGATCACGCAGGCCTCCCTGTTCGAGATTCACGCCCGCAAAATTCTCGCCCTGGAGCAACATTATCAGGCCCACATCCCGTTTTACATCATGACGAGCGAGGGGAACGATGCCCAGACCCGCGCCTTTTTTGAGGAGCACGGGTATTTCGGGTTAAGTGCGGAGCGGGTGAAGTTCTTTATCCAGGGCACCCTGCCGGCCTTTGAACCGGATGGCCGCATGATCCTGGAGGCGCCGGATAAACTGTTCGCGGCCCCGGACGGGCATGGCGGCATCCTGGCCGCGCTGGAGCGGCGCGGCATGCTGGCGGATATGAAGGCCCGCCAGCTGACGACCCTTTTCTATTTCCAGGTGGATAACCCGCTGGTGGATATCGCGGCGCCGGTGTTTGTCGGCCTGCACCTGCAGCGCCAGGCGGAGATGTCGTTGAAGGTCTGCGCCAAACGCGATGCCGACGAGGGCCTGGGCGTCACGGTGCTCCGTGACGGCCGTTGTTCCGTGGTGGAATATATCGAGCTGACCCCTGAACAGAAAAAGGCGCGGCGCCCCGATGGCGAGCTGGTGCTGAAATTCGGCAGTGTGGCCAT
>JBIKMI010000205.1:0-5151 GCA_044359285.1 Kiritimatiellia bacterium | reverse complement strand
CGATAAGCAGCGGGATTGACTGGGTTCCCCGCGCCTTGATACGACTGATCACGCTGTCGTTCTTCATCAAGCGCATCGCCTTGGGTTGCGGCAGGATCCATAACTGACCGTCCCACATCTGGGGTCCGGCCTGATTGGTCTCCGAAGCGAGGGCCGCGGCCAGCTTGAAATCCTCCTCGCCGAGTCCCGCGCCCGTCACGGCGGGCGGTTCCGACATGGCGATACGGGCCTGCAGGCGGGAGGCCAGGAGCTTAACGCCACCCGCCTGCCGCCAGCCGGCCGGATACTTCTTCAGCAGCGCAGTGACCGCCGCATGGTAGGCGGTCCAGTCGCCCGTTTTGCTGAAGTCGGTGGCGGTCGCGGCCAACTGGCCATCGGCCATGACATTCAGGGCGGCGACAATCACCTTGCGGGAATCGCCGACCAGCGTGAAGAGGCGGCCGGCCAGGGCGTTTGCCTCCTGAACCTTGCCGTTCTGCCAGGCAAACGTCGCAAACAGGAACAACACGCCGGCCGGTTCATCCGAACGCATAAAGTCATCATAGCGAATCTCTCTGCCGCCAGCGGCCTTTGCCTTGATCTTCTTTTCCACAAACGCCGTCGCCTTGACGAGATCACGGGACAAATCGGTGGGGGTCCAACTGCCCGACGCCATCGCAGGGGCAAAGCTACGCGACACGGGCGAAACCTGGCGTGTCTTGTCGCCCCTCATCACCGAAGCGGCCTGGGTGACCGCATTGCTGCGCGCTTGCTCCATCTGCCTTTTCATGACCGTCTTCTGGTCGAAAAGTTCGAGCGTCCGCCCCGAAGCGGAGACCAGGACGCTCTTGTCTTCCTTGTTCTCTGAAATCAGCCAGGCATTGCCCGCCAGTGGCGTCTCGCGCATGCGGTGCATCATCATATCCGGCATGCCGCCCCAGTAGTCGAGTTTGACGTACCGGGCCTGGGAGGTATCCGGAAGGCCCATGCGGATAAACGTGCGGAATCCCTGGCTGTAGTCCGGCACGTTCGTCGTCACAGTGGCGAGGGGTGTTGCCGGAACCGGCGCAGAGTACGCCCCGGTCGCCCCCCCGCATAGCATTCCCACTGCCCCCGAAAGGCCCAGTACCCATCTGCATGATGCGTGTCGGCTCATCTGGCTGCTCCTGTTTGAAGAGACGTTATTGCTCGACCACTATTAGTCCGTCAGCCCATGCCCCGGGATGGAGCACTGGACATTCTCGCCAATCGCGTTCAGGGTATACTTTCCGCCCTGGGGACAGCGGGGCAACTTCCCGCCCTTGATATACTCGACTATGCCGGACTCCACCACAGCATCACCCGTGGCGATTTTATTAGCCAGGGCCCACTGTTCCTTGGCGGCTTCGATCTGCCGGAGGTTATTGATACAGGCGTTCCCATGCGACATGGTCCGCGCCTTCATGAAGCTGGGAATCGCCACACCGGCCAACAGGCCGACCGGGGCCATCATCAGGCTGGACACGATCTGCTTTGATCCGAGCGACGACACCCCGATCGTTGCAATCCCGTTACGCTTATTGACAAATACTTCAGCGGCGCTCATATCCCGCTTGTACCCCATGATGTTCTCCATCATGGCCGACATCTTCTCTGCTTCGCCCGGGGCCTCTGCCATGACCTTCTTCTGCACATCCAGGATGGTATTCATGAAGCGCGGGCTCATGTAGGCCAGACCGTTGTTGGTCATCGACAGCCCCTCAAACGCTTTCTTGAACGCCGGAGTGGACACCAGGCCGGCCTTATCCTTGAAGGCTTTGATGCTCTCGGCCACCACCGCGGGGGTGGATCCGAACAGGAAAAACCCGCCATGAACCGCGTAGGAGGGCTTGAGCGGGAACGGCAGGGGCATGGGAAGGTTAATGGTCTTGATTCCCCCGGCCCCATTGGTAACCGACAGCATGCCGCTCTTCGCGATAGCGGCCTCAAGGGATTCGATCAGCGCATTATCCTTGACCGCCACCCCCATGAGAAGGGTGGGTTCAGGCATCGTCACGGGCTCCCCCTCACCCATCGCGGGCAGGGTCATGGTTTTTGTCCGGGAAAACTGGACTGAAAAGAATGACTCCCCTGACATGGATTCAAACACCTTGTCCAGATTGACCCCCATACCGGTATTCAGGGACGCCAACTGGCCGTCAAAAGCGGAGGCGACCGCCGGAGTGCTGAGTTCCGCCACACCCGAGCGGATCATTTTCCACAGGACACCACATTCACCCGTGCCGGTCCGTGCCAGTTCCGTATCCGCGGGCAAGAAGTCGCTGCACACCATTTTCCGGGGGCTTCCCCCCACCATGGCCTGCCAAAGAGGAGACCAGGTCGTTGCAGGGTCACGGGCGATAAACGACTTGATCGTGTTCTGGCCGTCCGCACGGGGAACAATACTCATACCGTACCCCTGGAAACCGTAGAAACCGCTCTTGTCAAGAAAGCCGGGGAGCTTCCCAAGGCATGTTGCCACGGGTTGGAATTCCGGGCTGTCCCCGCCCATTACCACAATCGGCTTGATAATGGCTTGAACCGCATCCCTGATCCAACCGTCCATGTTGGCGACGACGAGGAGATCGCCCCCTGCGTCCAAGTTGACCATGATAATGTCATAATGCTGTTTCGACAAGGCAGGTCCTTTGGCCGGAGCGGCTACCGGGGGGGTGGCCGTCACACTCTCCGCCGCCATGGCAGCGAAACCCAGTCCAGTCAACATGCCGAACACAGCCAGATATCTTAGAGAATTCTTCATCATAGACTCCTTGTTGGTTTGCTTAACTTAAATGTTTTTATTTTAACGAACAATTGGTTGACCGCAAGCAGTATCCTGAAATTTTCTAAAATCCGGTGTCGGACGGAGGGTTCGACTCACCATCCCTGAATTGGGGGGAGAAAACATAACACCTTCAGTGATGACGCGGTCGGTCTCATTGTACGCTCTTCAGAGGGCCTGCTCAGGCGTACCCGCAACCTCTGCATCTCCGCCATGCTCGAGGCCGTCAGGGATCGCAAACAGGTCATCGGCATTGATCAAGTCAACCGCGTCTTAATGCAACCCCATTGGAGAAAAGACCATGACATGGTCCCGGCTTGAAATAAGAAAAGCTCGCCAGATCAATCTCAAGCCGGTACTCGAACACCTCGGGTACCGGCTTCTCCCCCGCCCGGATGAAAACTATGCCATTACCGGACTGGCCCATGAAATCATAATCAAGGAGCATTATTGGAACTGTCCGGACAATGGCCTAGCCGGCAACGCCATAGATTTTTTTGTGAAAATCCGTGGCGTCACTTTCAATGAAGCCATGACGCTTCTTTCAGCACACAAATAGCCGCAAGGATCATATACTTTTAAGGGAAAAATGACCGCCGTGGTCAAATAAGGAGAAAATACATTTTGCGGCTCAGCCAGCCCTGTCGTATCAGCCTCAAACTTTTACGACGGCACTGGCCGACTTCGAAAAATCATATGATGGGAACGGGGCTTTTTACGGTCAGAGCGCGGAAATCGAAGCCGTTTTTGTCAGGTTTAATTCGGGAACCGCGTACGGTGGCAATTTGGTCGGCAACAACTGGCCGACTTCGAAAAATCATATGATGGGAACGGGGCTTTTTACGGTCAGAGCGCGGAAATCGAAGCCGTTTTTGTCAGGTTTAATTCGGGAACCGCGTACGGTGGCAATTTGGTCGGCAACAAATTACGAAATTTTTTACGATCGCTACGGGGACTTTTCATGATCGTAGCGCGGGAATCGGAGCCATTTTTGACAGGTTTTATTCGGGAACCGCGTACGGTCATAAAATGATCGGCAACAATTATCGGCAAAGTTGTAATTTACAGCCTGACCCCGTCCGGGCCAGAAGAGAGTCCGGAGAATCGCAATTACCAAGTCAGTTCATTTGCAGAAAAAGGAGACCCTCAGCGTTTCGGGTCATAAAATGATCGGCAACACACTTAAAAGTCGAACACAGCCCGCTCATATTTGCCTGTTGCATCAAAGTACACATACACAATGGGCCACGACAGTGTTCTCGAATACGACCATTCAACGACCACCTGATTCAAATAATTGGTTCCAAATTTTTCCCTTGTTGGTCTTCCCAGAACAAAACAGACCTCATCTCGGGTCATTTTCTTAGTCAAAAGTTCAAGTATTGGCGGCCTATTAATTTGCCACTGAATAAAAACAAACCCAATTACAAACAAAACCAGACAAATTATTGATCGATAGGCAATACGTTTCATGAATAAGCCACCTAATTCAGGGAGGAGGAGGACAAGGAAGCCCTTGGCAAGTTAGTTGACCATTGCGCCACGCATTATGGCAACCATCCCAACAACTCCCCTGAATACCATAACCTACTTGATTGTTTGCAAGATCTTGCTGCCCAGCAGGGTCTGCAGGATTCTCCCTCCCGTCCCAAAAACAACGCGCACAACCAGATCCACATGCACGCACAGATTGACAGGTGGCGAGACAATGACGAAAAGCATTTCCGCCCCCCACATCATCATTCCCATCAATATCGTTAAGGCTAAGCTGAAGCAGAACATTAGCACCAACTGCATTAGCGCATGTCCTGCATACCAAGCTCGGCCCAGGTGCCGGGGAGCTTCCAGGACTAGTAACACAGCAAACCTGATTTTCGCCGCCTCCCCCGGTATTATCTAATCCCAAAGGATCAACTTCTGAGGATGAGCGATTTTCGACGAATAAATACAAGGGCTGTAAAGATGCATTACGTAATTGCCTCTCCCGTAGTTTTTTCTTGCTTGAACGTAAATCTGAAAGCTGAAAGCTCAAGAAAGCCTCGTCACCCAGCGGATCCCTACTCGCCCATCTTCCAACCTCCGGCTGATAGTAGCGATAGCCGTAATAATACAGCCCAGTCTCAGCATCCAGATACTTCGTCGAGAACCGGAACGGATTCGCATCAGCCAACGTGCCAGTTTTGCTGATCGTGTTGCCGTAAGGATCGAACTGGTACTGGGCGAGGAACTCACCGTTGGTGCCGACGAGATCGGTAACATTGCCGTTTGCATCGTAACAGTAGAACGCGGACGACACAGAGGTAGTCCCTCCAAAAGAGGCAGAGAGGATGCCGCCGATGGTTCCTGCGCCTTGGGCAGTTCCACTTAGATCA
>JBIKMI010000257.1:0-4015 GCA_044359285.1 Kiritimatiellia bacterium | reverse complement strand
TCATGGCCGGACTGACTGTAGAATCGAAAAAACAAGGTTACGAAATATGACGCTATGATGGCGAAGAGATCGCTGATCAGGAGCGGGGCCGCTGATCTAAAGAATCGTTCCTGCCAAGGGAGTGTGATTGGGGAAGGAGACGTCATGAAACTTCTCGCGTGGCCGTGCGGGGTCTGCTGCCATTGAGTTGAATATTTCGCGACATTGCTATCGTCAAGCCCGTCAGAATTCCCAAAACCCAAGTGGTTCCCGGAATTTGAAGATTGAAATCGCCAAAAGAATGAATAGTCATGGCCAGACCGGTAAGCAGAAAGCCAGGTAAGATCCAGATATATGTGGAATGAATGGAGGGTATCGCCTCGTGGGACAGGATGCGGGCCCAATGTCTCCAACGCCGGTAGATAAGCCAGAGGGTGACGCCGATGGGGGCCAGGAACAGCATCAATCCTATCACCCCGTATTCCTCAAGAAATTGAGCCCAGTCATTGTGGGCTTCAAATGAATGGTAGGTGTTATTCGGGTGCGTCGGCCAAATGCCCTTTTCCCGGTCTCCATCTGGTGAGGCCGCAAAGTGGGGCCAGAGGTTTTGATGCATGCCGGGCCCGATCCCGAACCAAGGGGCGGATTGCCATCCCCGCAGAGCGGCCGCAGACATTTGAAAACGGTCCGATTGCTCGAGTTGGTTCCATGGATATTCTTTGAAGCGCTTGACGTAATGACCACCGAAGGCCGTAAAGGCAATGATTCCCGCGATCACGACGATGAGTCCGCTTCCGCGACCCACCCACCGGGCGCGTTTGTCCCATGATAGGGTGCAAAGCCATAAAGCGGCCATAATGACAAGCCCTGCCACGATCCCCCCGCCACGTGAGCGACTTAAGATAATGCCGCAGAGGGCGATGGCTGATAGGCTCCCGCCGACAAACTTTTGCAGGGCTGTCGTATTTTTAACTAGCGCCAGCCCCAGCCCCAGCGCGAGCATGATTTCCATCAAACCCGAAAAATGATCAGGGCAGAAATACGTGCCGGTGGCACGGTGATATCCCACTTGATACTGAGGATAGCCTGGGACCCAAAGCACGTGGGAATTGCCTGCCAGAAGATGATTGGCGATGCCGTAAATCCCGATCAGGGCCAGATTAACCAACAACATAACAGCCAGAAATCGTTGCCGCCGCTCGGGAATCCCCATCAGGGCTGTTAATCCCAGGATAAAGGGAGTGAATTGCAGGAGGAAGCTACGTTCTGCGTCCATGGGGACGTCCGTTTGAATGGTATGAATCAAGGCATAGAGTAAGAACGGGAGCCATGCGATAAATAGGGCGTAGGTGCTGGATGAGACACCCAGGCGCGAAGTGCCGAGTTGGGCCGACAAGACGAGGCGGACTGCAAAACAAGCGAAGGCTGTGAAAATAAGGGTTACAAAGGGCCAGAACCACCAGTTCTCCCAGGCGCCAAAGAGCCAGGTCGAACCAATGGCAATCACGGCCAGTAATCCGAACAATAGCTCGCCTAAAATAGAGTCAACACGTTGCATAAGTTAAGGAATAGAAAGTTATGATGGAGTCAGAATTCAAGCAAGCATAGAAAATGATTTTCCTGGCACATGGCAGAAGAGACGCCTGAAAACTCCAGAGGTACTGGTGAGGGCGACGCACAGGTGGCAGCCGACGTCTCTGTCGGCTGATTGATGTCCCGCCACCTTGTCCCATGTCGAAATAAGATCCTCTTCGTGAACAGCTGGAAGCCGAAACCCTTGTCTTGAATCAGAACCTATTGACATATGATAATACTATGATATGTTGAGCGCATGAAAAGGAATGAAGCGTGCATGTCGGAACTGTCGATGGAGTTATTAGTGCGGATGGCGGGAGCACTTAAAATCCTGGCGCATCCTTGTCGGCTCAAGTTGATCGAGATCCTCCAGCGGGAAGGGGAATTGCCCGTCCATATCGTCATGGCACGGCTTAAAATCCCGCAGGCGACCATCTCCCAGCATTTGAATCAGATGCGTCGCGCAGGTTTGGTGAAGGCGGTGCGCAAGGGGAAGGAAGTGTGGTATGGAATCGACGATCCGAGCGCGCTGACCATTTTGGATTGTATTAGAAAAAAGCAGAGCGGAATCCAGAATTCAGAATCCATCTGAACAGAGAAGGGGCGAGACTATGAAAATTCTTATCATTGGCGGGGTAGCGGCGGGAATGTCGGCAGCGGCGAGGGCCAGGCGATTGGACGAATCTGCCGAAATTGTTGTTTTAGAGCGAAGTAAGCACGTGTCGTTTGCGAATTGCGGGTTGCCCTATCACGTAGGCGGGGTGATCAAGGAACGCGATCAGCTTTTGCTGCAAACGCCCCAAAGCCTGAAGGCTTCCCTGAATCTTGATGTCCGGGTGGGATGCGAAGCCCGTGGTATTGATCGCCAGCGGCATGCCGTGCAGGTAATGGACCTTGAATCAGGACGTGAATATGATGAGACTTACGACAAGCTTGTGCTGGCGCCCGGGGCATTGCCGATCCGTCCGAACCTGGCAGGAATCAATCATCCTCAAGTTTATGTCCTGCGCAACATTGAGGATATGGACCTGATCAAAGGGGTCGTAGATGGGGGCGCCCGAAAAGCCGTGGTTATTGGAGGGGGTTATATTGGCGTCGAGATGGCGGAAAATCTGCGTGAGCGGGGGCTTGAGGTTGACCTGGTGGAAATGGCGGATCAAATCATCCCTCCCTTGGATCGTGAAATGGCCAGGGATCTTGAAGTCCACATGGGCGATCATGGGGTCAATTTGCATCTGGGGTTGGCCGCGGCGGCTTTTCATGATGCATCCGGGCAGGTGCAGGTTGAATTAACGAATGCCGCGGTCCTTTCGGCCGATCTGGCCATTCTGGCAGCAGGGGTACGCCCGGACACGGCGTTGGCCCGGGCAGCGGGACTGACTTTGGGGACCCGGGGCGGGATCCAGGTTGACCCCCATATGAGGACCTCGGACCCGGACATCTTTGCAGCGGGGGATGCGGTTGAAGTCGTGGATATGGTGACCGGCCTGCCGGCCTTGATTCCGCTTGCCGGTCCGGCGAATCGGCAGGGGCGTATTGCGGGTGAAAATATTTGTGGTCGAAATACACGCTATTCATCCACCCAGGGGACCGCCATTGTGAAAATATTCGATATGACGGGCGGCGGCACCGGGGCATCGGAAAAGAGCCTTAAGAAAGCCGGACGATCCTACCTCAAGATTTATCTGCATCCCTCTGGTCATGCCGGGTATTATCCGGGTTCAGCGCCGATGCATATCAAGGTGCTGTTTGAACCGGAAACAGGGAAATTGCTGGGAGCGCAGGTGGTGGGCTATGATGGGGTTGACAAGCGTCTGGACGTCTTTGCCACGGCCATCCGGGCAGGCATGACGATCGATCAATTGCAGCATCTGGAGCTGGCCTATGCTCCGCCCTATGGCTCGGCTAAAGATCCGGTCAACATGGCCGGCTTTATCGGGGATAACTTGATCAAGGGGGATCTGGTCCTGTGGTATGCTGAAGATTTTCCGGCCAAGACGGCGGAAGGCATGATCCTGGATGTCAGAAGTCCCCAGGAATATGAGCTGTGGCATATTCCCGGAGCCGTCAATATCCCGCTTGGAAAACTGCGTTCTCAGCTTGATAAAATACCAAAAGACCGGATGATTTATCTCTATTGCAAAGTGGGCTTCCGCAGTTATCTCGCCTATCGGTTGCTTTCTCAACGTGGAATCTCAAAACTGGCCACCCTGGCTGGAGGTTCGTTGACGTTTTGCAGTGTTCACGAGGAGGCTGTTTGCAAGGATCCGGCCAGCCATGTGAAACCGCAGCCTCTGTTGTCTTATGCCGAGGAACCCCGGGAATTGAAGGCAGCTCCCGCAGGCAAAACGAGGGAAGTCGATTGCTGTGGATTGCAATGTCCGGGGCCGATTAAGCGGATGAAGGAGGAGATGGACAAGCTGGCTCCCGGCGACCAACTCAAGATCTGCGTCACGGATCC
>JBIKMI010000022.1:0-18026 GCA_044359285.1 Kiritimatiellia bacterium | reverse complement strand
CTGCTTTTCCTCTGGTGGCTCGACCGGAACAAGCCCGAAGACCGGAAAGCGGTTACCGCCGCCTTGGATGGCTGGCCGCTTTGGGCCTCTGGCCTGCTGGGGCGCGCCATGACCGGCTTCTATGCCGGGTCGGGCGACAAACGCATTCTGGAGGCGCTCGAGAAGGCCTATGGCTCCGACCCCGACGGCCTGCGCTCGATCACCGGTAGCCTGTCCAATCCGTGGCCCGCGTATGATACCTATGCCTGGACCGGCAACCCGGGCATAAAGGCTGCGCTCGATGCTGTGTTCAAGGAGGGGAACGCGGCGCTCCTGCCCAATGTGTACCGCTACCGTCAGGCGCCCAGCCTGAAGCCGGGGACCACGGTGGATAACGCGCATGTCGTCGAATTCCTCGAGAGCACCACGCCCTGGGCGGTAGCCTATCTGTGGACGGGCGACGTACGCTACCTGCAGGCGGCGGTCGGCTGGCATGACTTGCTTGAGCGCGTCGCCATGCAACCCCATGGTGTGCCGGTCGCCGACGAGTGGTATGGCCCCACCGGCGCGTTCCGGGGCAGTGAAACCTGCGATGTGGCGGGGTATATCTGGAGCCAGATCTGCCTGCTCTCGGTAACCGGCGATGGCCGGATGGCCGACCGGGCGGAGCGGGCCTTCTTCAACGCGGGGCCAGCCACCGTGTCGCGCGATTTCAAGACCCATGTCTATTTCCAAAGCCCCAATCGTTTCGCCAACTTGTCGCCCGACTACCCGCACGGCCCCCGGGCCGGCGGCGGCGTGTATAAGACGAAGCACAATCCCCTCTGCTGCACGGCCGCGCTCAACCGCATCGTGCCGGGTTATGTGACGCACATGTGGATGGCCACCTACGACAACGGCCTGGCCGCCACCTGCTACGGCCCCTGCAAGGTGACGGCGCTGGCGGCAAACCGCGTGCCGGTCGTGATCACCTGCCAGACCGACTATCCCTTCAACGAAACCATCGAGATGTCCGTGCAGCCGGCGAGGGAGGCGTCTTTCCCGCTCGACCTGCATATTCCCAGTTGGTGCGCCAGTCCGAGCCTGCGTGTGAATGGCGCGTCGCTGGCGGTGCAGCCCAACGCCAAGGGGTTCGCACGGATCAGCCGGACCTGGAAGCCGGGCGACACCGTGAGTTTGCACCTGCCGATGACGGCGCGGGTGCAGACCGGGCGCGACGCCTCTCTGGACGCGCCTTTCGAGACCGCCCACCGGGCGACCCCAGTGACGGTCCCGGAGGAGAACAGCCAGCGGGGTGCGCCTTACGCCTCGGTTTCCTACGGCCCACTCCTTTTCGCGCTGCCCATCCCGGACACCGCGGATGCCAACACGCCCGATCCCGTCGCACGGTGGAAGTTCGCGCTGGATATCCAGGAGCCGCGCCTGACGGTCGAGCGCAGCGCCATGCCGGCCCGGTGGGATTGGCCGCTGGCGTCCCCGTTGAAGCTGAAGGTCAACGCCTGCGAGACGGCCTGGAACCCCGACCCGAAGACCCCGAAACTTCCAGCGGCCCCGGTGGCCGGACAGAAGGCGGCGGAGGCGGTCACGCTCGTGCCCTACGGCTGCACCAAGTTCCGGATCTCGATGTTCCCCGTCACCGCCGCGCCGGAGGTCAAGCCTGCCGCACCGGAGGTCAAGCCTGCCGCGATTCGCAAGATCCTCTTTCTCGGCAACAGCATCACGCTGCACGGGCCTTATGTGGCCTGGTCTCGGGTCGGCGGTTGTGGAATGGCGGCCAGCGATCCTGAGAAGGATTATGTCCATCTCTTGGCCAGCGCCATTGCCACCCACACGGGCACTTCGCTCAGGATCGCCCCGACGCCCTGCGATTTGCCGCGTTGGTACTACGGCAACCCGCCGTTGGCGCTCGGAGATGCCAACGTCCTGAATATCGCCGACCTCTTTGAGCGGAATTATGCCACCTGGGAAAACTCGCGGATTCAGCGCCAGATCGACGGCAAGCCGGATATCGTCGTCCTCCAGTTTGGCGAGAACATGGTGCCCGGCGACATGGAAAAGTTCAAGGTGGCCCTGGAAACTCTGATGACGGGACTCAAAACGAGTAGCAATCCCCGCATCTTTGTGACCAGTTTCATCCTGGGGTCCAATCCGGCCATCGACAAGATCAAACGGCAGGTGTGCGACGAGGACCCCAGCCGCCGCGTCTTTGTGGACCTGGCGGCAGCCCACGTGGATACCTCCGGCGCGGCCGGACACCCCGGCGATGCCGGCATGAAAACCATTGCCGACACGATCTGGAAGGCTGTACAGGAACTAAAATGAGGAAATAGCCAATGAAAGAGAAATCACGAGTACGGAAATACGATGTCGCGGCTTATATCTGGCCGTCCTACCATTACGAACCGCGTGTGGAACACTTCTGGCCGGAGAAGGACGGCGAGTGGTACACGGTGCGGCGCGGCACGCCGCGCTTTCCGGGCCACGACATGCCCCGCCTCCCGCTGCTCGGCCACCAGGACGAGGCGGATCCGAAGGTCATGCGCCAGCACGTCGAGATGGCCCTGGAGCACGGCATCAATGTCTTCATCATGGACTGGTACTGGTACGAAAATGCGCCCTGCTTCGAGCGCCAGCTCAACGAGGGGTTGATTCCGGCGCTCAAGGGGACGGACGCCAAGTTCTACCTGATGTGGGCCAACCACGATGTCTGCGATCTATGGAATATGCACGTGGATACGCACTGGGACCAGATCCAGTGGCCGGCCGGGGTTTCCCGCGCGCAGCTCGAGCCGATGTTCGAGCGGATCATCGACAAGTACTTCCAGCTCGACTGCTACTACCGTATCGCCGACAAGCCGGTCTTTTCGATTTTCGACTACCCGAATCTCGTTCTGGGACTTGGCGGGGTGGCGCAGACTGTGGATGCTTTCGCCTGGATGCGGAGGCGTTGCAGGGAGTGCGGCTTGGCAGGATTGGACATCCAGGCGATCACCCGCAATGCGCAGGAAGTGAAGGGCGGCCAGCCGCCATCCCCTGGCAGCACGGCCGACACCGCCCGCGCGCTCGGGTTCGACAGCGCCACCGCCTACCAGTACTGCGTGGATGCCGGCGCGAACGGCGATTACGTGGTCTGGGCCGAAAAGGCGATCAACTGCTGGCCCAACTATGAGATCCTCCACGGCACCTGCTACCCGCACGTCTCGATCGGCTGGGACAACACCCAGCGCCACCCCTCCGCCGGGAAGGAACACGTGGTCGTCAACGCCACGCCGGACGCCTTCGAGGCGTGCCTGTGGAAGGCGAAGGCATGGCTGGATGCGCGCCCGGCCATGGCGCCGCTGGTGACCCTCAATAGCTGGAACGAATGGACTGAGGGCAGTTACCTGCTGCCGGACATGCGCTGGGGCTACGGCTATCTGCGGGCGGTGCGGAACGTGTTCGGCGGTTAAGCGTCCAGTATGACCAGGAGGACACAATATGAATCGTCTTTCCGACCAACATCCCTTGCGTAAAGCCCGGTGGATATGGCCCCAGAGCTACATGTATCTGGTCAACCATTTCGCCCAGTTCCGGCGCGATTTCTGCCAAGTGGCACCGCGAGGGCAGCCGTGTGATGACGGAACCCGTGCTGCCTGCAGGCGTGCGCGCCGAGATGAAGGTTGGCGGGAACAGCCGGTTGGTGAGCGGGCTGGGGACCTTCGGTCTGGCCGCGACCTGTCCGGCAGGCGGCTGATACTCAAGACTTTACATGGGTGAGCGTTCATGGCAATCATGTCGGCTGGAAGGCGGTGCTCTCAAGTATGAATACAGATGATCATTTCTCGCTTATCGATGAAAGCCGGATGCCTCCCGCGACAGATCGGGCGGTCAAGGAACTGCTTTGTGTCTGTTTTCCGGAGGAAGCGGCGTTTTTTTCCGTGACACGATATTGGCACGGATCCTTCCCCGCTTATTCGGTCATCCATGGTTCGGATGAGGGGTGGTTAGATGGCAATATCGCTATTGTGATTCGCGAAATACAGGTTGGAACGCAAGCGGTCCGCATTGCCGGAGTGCAAAACATGGCGGTCAGGCCCGGGACGCGCGGGGGTGGGGTCGGGGCTGGCCTGATGGAGCGGGCCTTGGCGGAAGCCCGGCGCCGGGGAGTGCCCTTTGGCCTGTTATTCTGCGTTCCTGAATTGGCGAAGTATTATGGACGCTACGGCTGGAAGCACCGGGAGGTGGCCGTGACCATGGACTACAATGGCGAAACGGGCATTCCCATTCCTGGGAAGAACATCTGTATGACGTTGAAGCTGGGTGAATCTGAATTTCCCGGTGGAGATGTCCATTTGGGCGGTGCGGACTGGTGACGAAACGACGATGAGCATCGACGGTCACAGGCACATTATGCCCGGCCGCCGGTTGGGAGGGGAAGACGGCGTGCCTGGCCGTTCCGCCCGGCCGTGAATCGCCAATACCCTGAGATGCGTCCCTGCCGAGCCTTCTGCCGGGTGATTGTGGAGCAGTAGACAAAACGGCAGATTCTTGTGTACAATAATACGCAAATGTGTATTAAGTATACCCCAATGATACGTTCAAGAACTGAATCTGTGCGCAGAGCTCATAGGGATGGACCATTTCAGAGTCAGCTACTCCGGTGGCGCCTGATGATAAAGAGATGTATTTTGCACTGTTTCACAGAGTCCCTGTCATAGGGGGCGGCAAGGAGTTATTTCATGCTAGATACCACGGGAATCAGGCTGATGATCAAGCAGCACATCTGGGGTCCCATCGGGTCCGTCCTTGTGCATGTTGTGATCGTGACGATGTTGTTGATGTTTGCGGTGGCGCCGCCGCCGTTGGCTCCTCCTGAAGTTGAGGTCGGCATAATGGAGACCAAGGCGGATGTGTTGGAAGAGGTGCTGAAGACCGAGATTGAAAAGGTCGAAACCCCGCCGGTCCGGGAGGAAATTACCGTGGAACGGCCTGATGTGACCGTTGCAACTGTCAGCACCATGGATGTGCCCTCAGATGCGCCGGGCACGGGCGGCCTCGGAAACTCGGACGGAGCTGGTATCGGTAGCGGCGACCCGAGTATGGCTGCCGGTTTTGAAATTGCCATGGCCAAGAGTCCGTTGGTGATGAGAGGTTTGTACTCCAACCGGACCGCGGGTGGGCGGAAGGGGGCGCTGAGTGCCTTCGGCGGATCCCAGCGCGGGGAAGAGGCCGTGATGCGTGCCTTGCGATGGCTGAAGAAATACCAGGAGGCTGATGGATCATGGTTGCCGACGGCCGGGGGCCCGATTCCCGACCCGGGGGGCGAGAAATACAAAGGAAACCCCGAAGCGTTCACTGGCCTCGCGCTGCTGGCGTTTCTGGCGCACGGCGACACGCCGGCTTCGCGGGAGTTTGGCGAGACGGTAGAGAAGGCCATGAGGTGGCTGGTGGCTCATCAGAAATCGGATGGTTCATGGAACAATAAATCCGGTGATCTCGGCTATTCGCATGCCATCGCCACATATGCGATTTGTGAGGCCTTCGGGATGACGAAGATCATGGCATTAAAGGACTCCGCCGAGAAGGGGATCGTATATTTGCTCAAGCAGCAGGCCCCGAACGGAGGCTGGAACTACCTTGGCCTTAACCCTGTCGCGCGTCAGGACGTCTCCATGATCGCCTGGTGCGTGCAGGCGCTCAAGGCCGCCAAGATTGCCGGTGTGGGCAACCTGACGGAGATTGACGGGGCACTGAAGAAGGCGGTGGGGTGTCTCTCGACGGTATTGTACACGGGAACGGGCGTGTTTAACTATGACGTGAACGAAAAGGGTGAGGCGAAAGTCGTCTTTCCGCACGTCTCCTGCGCCGCTGTCCTGGCTCTTCAAATCGCCGGGGCGGGAAAAGGAGCGGTTTGTCAGGGCGGTCTCAAATGGCTCAGGGCGAACGCCTCCTGCAACTGGAAAGAACCGTGGGGCACGAATCCGTTCTACTACTGGTACTACACGACGCAGGTCATGTTCCAGGCGGGCGATCAAGCCTGGAAGGAGTGGAATCCGCGCTTTGCCACGGAGGCGATCAGGAACCAGGTGGTGGAAAAGAACGCCATCCAGGGCCCGGACGGGACCCTGGTTGACATCGGGTATTGGAAGCCGCTCCACGAGAAGGAGTACTGCCAGGCGTTCATCTACAACACGACGATGTGTGTGTTGCAGTTGGAAGTCTACTACCGCTACCTGCCGACCTACAAGCAGGTCGAGGCGGGGCATGATCCGGCGACACCAGCCAAGAGTGCCGATGATGTCGTGGTGGATGTCCTGTAAGCCCTGGTGGATCGCCCCCCGGGCATCTGCCGGACCTGCGGAATGAGCCGGGCCTGGTTCAGTCAGGCATCGATTGCCGGCGGGTGATATAACATGTGAGAAAGTCAAAAGCGATTCTTGTGGACATATAATACTCAAAAACGTATTAAATATCCGGTAACAGTGGTGGCGGCACTCAGGGGAAAACATTAATGCGTGCAAAGAAATCATTTGTGTTGAGTCATATCTGGAAAAACCCGGGGTCGCATCGAAAAGAGATCGCGCGGTTATACAAGATCCATCCGACGATGGTTACGGACGCGGTGCGCGAACTGATCCGGCAAGGGTGGGTTGTCGAGGGGCAGCGAAAGGCGATTGCCGCGGGGCGATCGCCGGTGGAGCTTTTTATTAATGGCGAAACGCGGGCGGTGGTGGCGGTCTCCTACGACAACAGCGGGATCACGTGCGGGTTGGTGAATGCGGCCGGAAAGATCATCCGGCAGGCCAGGGTTGATTATGTGCCGAGGACTCCCGAGGGGTTGGTCGGGCGGATCGGCCAATTGACGGGAGGGCTTGTCAAAGGGTTCAAGGGGCGCTTGCTGGGATGTGGCCTTGCGGATCCCGGCATGATCGATAACCGGAAGGGACTCCTGGTTCGTTCGGGAGCATTCCCCGGGTGGCGCCATGTCCCCCTGGCCAGGATGCTTGAAGAGAAGATCCAGCTGAAGACGTGCATGGAGGATCTTACCCGCTCGCGCGCCATGGCGGAATACCAGATGACTCCGGAGATACGGAACACCGGGAACCCGATGCTGTATCTCGACTATGGGGAAGGAGTGGGCGTTTCCCTGGTCCACGCACAGGGCCCGTGGCGCGGGATGGGGTTTGCGGGAGAAATGGGGCATGTCGTCATGGACAATGACGGGAGCCGCTGCCGGTGCGGGGCGCGCGGGTGTCTGGAAAGCATGGTCAGTCCGGCGGCCCTTGTGGCGGCTGTACGATCTCATCTGAATGGCGGCATCCATTCGGTTATGCAGGGGAAGCCATTGACGCCGGACTTGGTTTTCAAGGCGGCCATGGAAGGCGACCGGCTTGCCAGGAGTGTGATCGAGGAAGAAATAAGGCCCCTGGGGCTGGCTCTGGCTGTGCTGATGGCGGCGGTACATCCGGGCTTCCTGGTTGTCGGAGGCGAATGCGGGGAAAGAATCAAGTTTCTTGCCGGTCTTCTGGAAACATCCATCCGTTCACGCATTCTGCCTGAAATTGCGTCGTCCGTGCAGATTCGCGAGGGGAAGTCTTCCAAGACGATGGCCTTGATTGGCGTTGGGCTCATGGCGTTTGACCAGGCGATGTTGCGCGAATGCGGGGCGATATCGTGGCAGAACACAACAAGGGAGGGAGAGTCATGGACTGGCGTGTCTTGATAGCGATTACGGTGGGGACGTGGGGCGGCTACAACGTTCTTCTGAAGTGGGCCGGGGACAAGATGTCGTTTGCCGTCTCGATGTTCCTTTTTGTGCTCAGCTATTCCATCATCGTGGGGGCCTACTGCCTCTGTCAGGGAGGCCTAACCGCGGCGGAAGTGTTCAACAGGAAAGCCCTGGTTCCCCTGGCGGCGGGAGTGCTTTGTGCCGTCGGGGCGGTGACGTTTTTCAAGGCCTTGCCGTCCGCGCCTGGCGGTCTGCTGATGCCGCTGGTGAGTCTTTACACGGTGGTTGCCGCGGTCGCCTGCATAATCCTCTTCAAGGAGCCGGTTAATGTCCGGGTCATTGCAGGCATTGTGTGTGCGGCGGCGGCCGCCTTCCTGCTTGGCATGAAGAATAACCCATAGGAGAAAAGGATCATGAAACGGAAAGTGAAGTGGGGGATCATTGGTTGTGGCGGGATTGCCGCGCGGAGGACTATCCCGGAATTCCTGAAGATGGTTTCCAATGCGGAGATTGTGTCGGTCATGGATATTTCACGGGATGGCGCCAGGGCGACTGCCGAAAAATTCGGCGTCGACCATTGGTGTACCCGTGAGGAGGAAACCCTGTCGCGGGGAATCGAGGCGGTCTACATCGCCACGCCGCAGAACCGGCATTGCGATCAGGTTCTCCAGGCGGCGGCCGCCGGGGTCAACATCCTCTGTGAGAAGCCCATGGCGGTCAGTCTTGATGAAGTCGGCAGGATGGAGAAGGCGTGCCGCAAGGCGGGCGTGAAGTTCATGCTTGGATTCTGCATGCGCAATAACGTCTACAACAGCAAGGCAAGGGAGCTGGTGCAGTCCGGCGCGCTGGGCCGGATGGTCATGGGCCGCGCACAGTTGACCTGCTGGTATCCGCCCATTCCCGGGGCCTGGCGGCAGGATGTTGCCATCAGCCGTGGCGGTTGCCTGATCGACATGGGCACGCATTGCCTGGACCTTCTGGAATGGATACAGGGCTCTAAAATCGCGGAGGTCGGGGGCTTCCACGACCTCATGACGCACCAGTATCCGACGAAGATCGAGGATGCTTCCACGGTGGTGGTCCGCTTCGAGAACGGGGCGCATGGGATCGTTGACAATTATTTCAACCTCCCTGACGCGGCGGCGCAGAATTCGCTGGAACTTCATGGAACCAAGGGGTCCATCGTCGGCCAGGGCACGATCGGCCAGGACCCCACCGGAAAGATGTTCAGCATCATTCAGCCGCAGGAAACAGGCTACAGCGCCAACCAGAACCGCAACGTCAAGGTCAAGCGGCAGGAATACAAACTCAAGGGGATCGGACTTTACGGGCAGATGATTGACACGTTCAGCCGCTGCATCCTGCGCGATGAGGAGCCACCGGTCACGCTGGAGGACGGCCGGCATTCCGTCGCGGTGGTTGAGGCGGTTTACCGGGCGGTTCGAGAGAAGAGAATGGTGAAGATCAGTGAGATTCTCAAGGGACGGAAAGGGGCCCGCTAATGGCAACGTCGATACAGAAGAAGAGCCCGCCCGTCCGTCAGAAGCCTTTCCCGGCGTGGCCGGTGTTTGACAGGACGGAGGAGGCGGCGCTGTTGAAAGTCCTCCGGAGCGGCAAGTGGTGGCGGTTTGCGTTCGGGCAGGGCGTTGAACTGGCGGAGCCGGAAAAAGGAGAACGCAGCCAGGTGGCGATTTTCCAGGAAGCCTTTGCCAAGGCGCACGGTTGCCGCTACGGCGTGGCGGCGGCCAACGGGACGGGCACGCTGGAGATGGGGATCCGCGCCATGAACCTGGGGATCGGCGACGAGATCATTGTGCCGGCCTATACCTATGTGGCCAGCGCCACCTGTGTCCTGCAGAACAATCTCGTGCCCATCTTCGTGGATATCGATCCCGACACCTACAACATCGATCCGGCGCGGGTGGAAGAGGCCATCACGCCGCGGACGCGGGCGATCATGGTGGTTCATTTCGGCGGACAACCCGCGGACATGGACCGGATCATGGCGATCGCGCGGAAGCACAGGCTGGCGGTGATTGAGGATGCGGCCCATGCCCATGGTTGCGAGTGGAAGGGGAAACGCGCCGGTTCCTTCGGTCTTTTCAGCTCCTTCAGTTTCCAGGCGTCCAAGAACATGACAGCCGGTGAAGGCGGAATCATCTGTTCCAACAACCGGCCATTGGCGATCGAGTGCGACTCGCTGATGTGGGCGGGGCGCAAGGTCGGGCGGCCGTGGTACGAGTTTCACCGGCTGGGATGGAACTACCGCATGACGGAATTCCAGGCGGCCATCCTGAATTGCCAGCTCGCGCGGATGGAGGCGCAAAATCGCACGCGGGAAAAGAACGCCACGTTCCTGAGTGCGCAGCTATCGCAGATCGATGGGATCAAACCGCTGGTGCATGACCGGCGCACCACGGTACACGGGTATCATATCTACATGTTCCGGTACGACGAGAAGGCCACCGGGCTCAAGCGGGACCGTTTCCTGAAGGCCCTGAATGCAGAGGGGGTTCCGGCCTTCAGCGGGTACACGTTCCCGCTCTACGAGACACCGATGTTCCTGGAGAAGCGGTTCATCAATGGTTCGTTCCCGCTGGGGACGAAATACCACGACGATGTGGACTACGGGGCGTTTGCGGAACGCTGCCCGGTGTCGGAGCGCGCCTGCCGGTCCGAAGCCGTGTGGCTGGCGCAGAACCTCCTGCTCGGAAACAGGAACGACGTGGCTGATATTGTCCGCGCCGTCAGGAAAGTGTTGGAAAACAGGAATCAAAAATAAAACAAAGAAGGAGTTTACCATGGCGAAGAGTCAGGCAAGTTATGCATCGAGTTATGAGGCCGGCGATGGCGTGAAGCTGAAGATCCCCTATTCGTTCTTCGGCTCCAGTTTCGGTGAAGAGGAGTTGGAGGCAATCCGCGGGGTTCTCCAGGGCGACAAGTTCACGATGGGGCCCCAGGTCGAGGCATTCCAGAAGGAGTGGGCGGCCTATTGCGGCTGCAAGTACGCGTTCGCGACCTCCAGCGGAAGCACGGCCTGCAACCTCGCCATCCAGCTCCTGGATTTGAAGCCCGGCGACGAGGTGATCACCACGCCCATCACCTTCATCGCCACCAGTTCGGAAATCCTGCGGCTGAAGGCGGTGCCCGTGTTCGCCGATGTGCAGTACGAGACGCATAATATCGATCCGGTCAGCATCCGGAGCAAGGTGACCAGTAAGACCAAGGCCATCGTGGTGGTTCACTATGGAACGCAGATGTGCGACATGGACGAGATCATGGCGATCGCCCGGGAGCACAAGCTCAAGGTGGTGGAGGATTCCGCGCACACACCCGGCGCCGAATACAAGGGGCGCAAGGCCGGCACCATCGGCGACATCGGCTGTTTCAGCTTCCACCCGCTGAAGAACATGACCACCTTCGAGGGCGGCATGTTGACGACCAACAGCGATGAGATCGCCAACCAGGTGTATTCGCTCCGGTGTATCGGGCTGAAGAGTTACACGGGACAGAAAGACTACTGGCTCCCGTACCACTATGACGTGGTGGAGGTCAACGGCGTGATCGGCAACAACTACCGCATGGACGAGGTGCGGGCGGCCGTGGGACGCGTGCAACTCAGGAAACTCGACGCGTTCAACGCCAAGCGCCTGGAATTGACCCGCTACGTGAACTCCAAACTGGAGGGCACCGAGGGCATTGCCCTGCCATACTGGGCGCCGGACAGGACCCAGGTCTGCTACCTGTACAATCCCCGCTACAAACTGCATGCCAAGGGTTGCCCCAAAGATGACTTCCTCCGCATCCTGTACTACGAGGAAGGCATCCAGGCCATCCTGCACTACCTGCCCAACTACCTGTTCAGCGTGTATAAGAAGCGCGGTTATGAAAAGGGGCTGTGCCCGGTGGCTGAAAAAGTGTTCTTCGAGGAGACCATGACGCTGCCGATGCATCCGCGGTTTACACACGCGGAACTGGATATCATGGCGCAGGGCATCAGGAATGCGGCGGAAAAAGTCATGAGCCGGAAGAAATAGCCAGTAGGAGAAACGCCATGGCACTGAAGAAACAGATTCAAAACAGCGCGCCGTTTCCGGTCATGGAAGACATGACCGTCAAGCTGGTGCGCGATTACCTCAAGAGAAGCCGTTCGATCATCGTGCCCCTGGGCGTGATCGAGCAGCACGGCTACCATCTGCCCCTGAAGACCGATGCGCTGATCGCGGCCCATCTCGGGCGCCGGATCGGGTTGGCGACGGGGATGCTGGTGGCGCCGACGATCCAGCAGTCGTTCTCCGGAGGCGGATTGCCGGGGACCATCAATATTTCGCCGGCGGTGATGTCGCTGGTGGTGGGGGACACCTTGCTGTCGCTCGCGGCGCAGGGGTTCCGCCGGTTCTACCTGCTCCTGTGCCACGGCGGGTCGGAGAATGCGCGCGCGCTGGACAACGCCTTGAAATTGCTCCTCCGCACCAATCCGGTTTTTCAGGAGGCGCTGATCGCCTTGCTTCCGGTTTGGAAGTTTAAGACCGGCGGGTTGGGCTGGGATTGCGCGATGAAGGAGGGCGACTGGCATGCCGGGTGGCTGGAAACCTCGATGGTGATGGCCCTGGAGCCGGGGCTTGTGCGCATGCAGGATCTCGCCCTGGATCCGCCCAAGTTGCTCAACGAACAGATCCGGCACCCCGATAACTACCAGCGGGCGGAAAAGATCGTGGACGACGAATTCGTGATTCCCCGCATGACCCAGCGTCCGGAGATCAAGGTGGGCGTCATGGGGCACCCGGAAAAGGCGTCGCCGGAACTGGGCGCGAAGATTGTGGCGGCCACGGTCAAGGCCATAGCAGGAAAGATCAGCTCGCTGGATGCCAGGGCGCACGGCAAATACAAGCGGGTGCGGTTCACGCCTGAGCCGCTGATACTGAAATAGGCGGGGTGTTCCTTCGGCGATGTAGGGGGGTGAGTGGTAGACGCGGCGTCCTCGCCGCGTTCCTCACGGGGCTGAACGCGGCGAGGATGCCGCGTCTACCAGAGACAGAGGACTCTAAGGAAAGGCGGTTTGTTATGTCTGGGAAACCGGTAAGGATGATTCTTGTGGGTGCGGGGTTCATGGGCAGAACGCATCTTGGCGCGGCCGAGAAGCTGGCGTCGGTCCAGTTTGTCGGCGTGGTGGATCCCCACCGTCCGGCGGCGAAAGCGCTGGCCGGGAAATACGGGATCCCTGATTTCGAGACGCTGGAGGAGGGGTTGCGGGTGCTGGCGCCGGATGCCGCGGATATCTGCACCCCGACTCCATCCCACCTGCCCATGATCAGGGTTTGCGCGGCCCGCGGAACCCATGTCCTGTGCGAAAAGCCGTTGGCGCTGACTCCGGTCGATGCGGAGCGCATCAGACATCTCTGTCATGAAAAGTCGATCAGGATGATGACGGCGCAGGTGCTGCGCTTCTGGCCGGAGTATGTCTATGCGCTGGAGGCGGCGAGGCGCGGGAAGTATGGCCGGATCAAGTCCGTGCTCTGTCGCCGGTTGTCGTCGCCGCCCGGGTGGAATTCATGGATGATGAAACCGGGAATCGGGGATGGGGCCGCCCTTGATCTGCAGGTGCACGACATGGACTTTATTCTCCAACTGCTTGGGAAACCGGCGGCGATCCAGGCATCAGGCACGGAATGGGGGGGTGCCTTCAATGCGGTGCGGAACCGGCTCGTGTATCCCGGCGGGATTTCCGCGATCACCGAGGCATCCTATCTCATGCCGGTGTCCTATCCGTTCAGGATGGCTTTCACGCTGGAATTCGAGAAAGCCGTGCTGGAAATGGATTCCTGGAGACCTAAGGGCGAGCGATTATCTGTGCATCCGGCCCGGGGGTCATCCTCCTTCCCGGTCCTGTCCGATGAAAGTGCGTATGGCGCGGAGATCGACTACTTTGCCCGGAAACTCAAGGCCGGGAAACCCTTCACCCGGGTGCCGGTCGAGGGCGTCATCGACGTCCTGAAAATGTGCCGAGCCTCGATCAAGTCCTGTCGCACAGGGAAGGGCGTAACGCTGTGAAAGGGCCAGTGAACTTCCCCATCATAGATTCCGCTGTCCGGTTTCGAAGCGGCGGCGGCGCTTTCAAGGTCATGGAATGGCTGAAGGAGGCGAAAACATGGGGCATCGTTCACTCGGTGGCCGCGCCGCCTGACGAGTTTGTGGCCGTGTATAACGAACGCGGCAACGAACTCATGGCCGGAGTGGTAAAAAGATATCCCCGCCGGTTTTCCGGGTTGGCAGTGGCGAACCCCTGGTACGGGAAGAAGGCGGTGACCTTGCTGCGAAAGGCGTTCGACGCGGGACTGAGCGGACTGTACCTGCATCCCGGGCGGCAGGGGTTCCACTTAACCGAATCGATTGTCAACCCCCTGATCCAGGTCTGCCGCGATTACGCGAAGCCGGTCTACAGTTACACGGGAACCCCTGTCTGTTGCATGCCTTTCCAACTGGCGGAGCTTGCCAGACGGTTTCCGCAGGTGAGCTTTGTACTCGGGCATTTCGCCTGGAGCGACTTCTGCGGCTACGACGTCATTCCCGCCTGTAAGCAGGCGCCCAATATCTACATTGAGACATCCTGCGCCACGGGCGGCATGGTCCGGGCGGCGCTCGATGCGCTGGGCCCTGAGCGGATCCTTTTCGGGTCGGGCTATCCCCGCTCCCTGCCTGAGCACGAATTCGAGAAGATCAGGCCGTTGAAACTGCCGGATGACGTCCTGCGCCGGTATTTCACGGAAAACGCCAAACGTCTATGGCAGGTCCCGCTATGAAGATAATAGACACCCATACCCATTTCCCGGGGCATGCCTTCGGGATGAAGCCCAAAACGGGCGCGCAGCTCCGCGAGGAATTTGAGGCGGAAGGATTTCATGGCGCCTGGATCATGACGACGGACGGATTGTTGTCTGACCCGGCGCGACACAACAACCTGCTTTACGAAGGCGTCAGGAACGACCTGGATTACTTCACTCCCTTTTGCACGGTTAATCCTCATGAAGGCTCCGCGAAAGCGGTGAAGGAACTGGAGCGGTGCGCCGGCTCACTATGCATGAAAGGCCTGAAGCTCCACCCGTGGCTGCAGTCGTTCTCGCTTTCCCATCCGGCGGTCGAGCCGATCCTGAGGCGGGCCGGCGAACTGGGGATGCCGGTGCTGTTCCACGATGGCACCCCGCCGTATTCGACGCCGCTGCAGATCGCGTCGGTGGCGGAACGGGTGCCGGGCACACCCGTCATACTGGGGCACTCTGGGCTTGACGATCTTTGGGAGGACGCGATCCTGGCGGCACGCCGCCACAGGAACATTTTTCTCTGCCTCTGTTCGCTGAGCGCCGGCGCGATCCGCGAGATCATCCGGCGTGTCCCGCCGGAGCGGCTCCTGTTCGGATCGGATTCCGGATTCGGGCCGGGCCTGGGAAAGGCGGCGATCGCCAAGATCAGGGGCGCGGGGGCGTCCGTGCGGACCCGGAAACTCATTTTTTCGGGGAATGCCATGCGGCTTCTGAAGAACGAATCAGGGAAATGAAAACAAGGAGCAATATGATGAGAAAGATCAGCAAAGTGGCGCCGGAGTGGTGGGATTATACGACACTGGATGATGGCATTCTGCGCGATGCCGCGGCATTGAAAGCCAAGGACCTGGCCGGCTTGTCGCGTGGGGGTTTCACGGTGAAGATCTATGACACCTTGGAAGAGTTCTACATGGCCGAAGCCCTCGAATACATCAACGCATGGAAAGAGGCGACGCCTGACTGTCCGGCGGGAATCTGCGGGCCGATCGGCCCGACGGAACAGCTTCCCCTGGTCGCCAGACTGGTGAACGAGCTGGAGCTGGATTTGCGGCACGCCCACTTCTGGGGCATGGATGAGTGGTTCATTGACGGCAAGGAGGCCGGTATTGATTTCCCGCTGGGCTTCCAGAAGGCGGACATGGACCTGTGTTTCAACCGGATCCATAAACCGCTGCGCATGCCGAAGGCCAACCTCCACTTCCCCTCGGCCAAGCCGGAGGCCTATACGCGGAGTTTCGAGACGATCCGGTGCGTGGTGATGCAGGGCGGGCAGGGCGAGGTCAAGCATTGGGCCTTCAACGATCCCCCGAAACGCACCGGGAAATACCGGCAGGCCCCGCCGCCTCCGGAGGAGTATCGCAAGCTCAAGACGCGGGTGGTTGACCTGCATCCGATGACGGTGATCCAGAATGCGCGGACATCCGGCGGCGGGAATGTCTCCACGGTCCCGTGTCAGGCGATTTCGGTGGGGCCCTACGAGACCTGGAAAGCGGAGAAGGTTTCGATCTGGCATCCGGGCACCCATGACAATCCGTTCGGTATGCGCCTGACGAGTCTTATGATTTCGCAAAAACTCCCTGATTCCTCGGTGCCCATGTCGCTACTGGCGGATCATCCGAATGTCCAGTTCAACTTCCTGAGGAGTGCGATCGGTTCATGCGAAGTGGAGATGCATTGATGGACTCGACCCTGACCAAGAAGGTTCTCGCGGTTGGTGCGCATCCGGACGACATTGAGTTTGTGATGTCCGGGACGCTCTTCCTGTTGAAGGACCGCGGCTACGAAGTGCATTACCTGAACGTTGCGAATGGGTCGTGCGGTTCGGCAAGACTGGGCCCCCGGGCCATCGCGCGGATCCGGCGGAAGGAGGCGATGGCCGCGGCCAGGTCCATGGGCGCCATCTACCACGAAAGCCTCTCCAACGACATCGAGGTGTTCTACGAAAAGCGGTTGCTCGCGAAGATCGGCGCCATTGTCCGGCAAGTCGCCCCGGACATCATCCTCACGCATGGTCCGGCCGACTACATGGAGGACCACGCCAACGCCTGCCGTCTGACCGTCACGGCGACGTTCTGCCGCGGCATGCGTAATTTTCCAGTGGATCCGGCCGTTCCGCCGACCCAGCAACCGGTGGCGGTGTATCATGCGCAGCCGTACGGCAATCGCGACGGGCTTGGCAGGCTGGTGTTGCCTGATTTGTTTGTGAACGTGGAAAGCGTGCTGGAACGGAAGAAGGAAATGCTGGCGCTGCACAGGAGCCAGAAGGACTGGCTTGACGAAAGCCAGGGGGTGGACTCCTACCTGGAGGCGATGGAGGACCTTGGCAGGGAAGTCGGGCGCCTGTCGCGGAAATACAGGATGGCCGAAGGCTGGACCCGTCACAATCCGCTTGGTTTCTGCCAGCCGGGCCATGATCCGCTTGTGGCGGCATTGAAGAAGGACGGCAGGCTTGTGCTGCCACGTCACGCAGGGAGACGTTTATGACCACACCCATTCTCGACAATCCCAGCCTGCCGGTGGCGGAAGGCGAACGGCCGCAACCACCGCGCGGCCCGCTTATCCCGCTCGAGACCTCGCGCACCGACGCCGTGGCGGACCACTTCCGCGCCGCCGGCCGGGAACCGAACTACGACGAGATCGCGGCGATGGTGAAGCCGTACAAATATGTCAACGCCACCTTCCGCGTCTATCCGCTCGTGCTCGGTGAGAAGGAAGGCGCGGAAAAGATCCGCTTGGTGGCCGACGGCTCGCAGTTGCACTTGGGGGTGACGCGCGAGCAGGATAAGGACAAGCAGCGCCACGCCGGGTTGGACCGGGCCGTTGACTTCTACGGCCCCGCCTTCAGCGCGGTCTTCCGCACCGGCGAGGCGCTGCAGGTGGTCGACGCCCACCCGCTCTGGCGCAAGGGTTGGCAGCCGGTGGCGCAGTACCGCTGGACCGCCGGCGGGGTGCGCTACACGCTGGAGGTTTTCGGCGCCCTGCTGCCGGCCACCTCACGCCTGTGCGCCTGGGTGCGCGTGGGCCTGACGCGCCTGCGCCCGGAGGCGAAGGCGCAATGGGGCCTGCAGTTGCAGGGCGAAACGCCGCTACAGGCCGACGGACGCGTCCTGTTTCACACGCCCAGCCTGGACGTGCGCGCCGGGCTTTCGCCGGAGTGGACGTTCGATCCGGAGCGGCAGTTGCTGCTCTGGTCGCTCCCCGCCGGCGTCAAGCAGGGGACTGCGCAGATGGTCTTTGCCGACCAGCCGGTGAAGGAGGACCTGCTGGACTGGCCGTCCTCTGCACCGCGCTGGGCGATTGACGCGGAGCTCACCCGCCGCGAGGCCGGCGGTTGGCTGGTGGACTGGTGCGCTCCCGAGCGATTCGAGTTGCGGCTGAATGACTACCTCTCCGGCTGGGAGCGTGATTTTACCGCGGCGGCGCGGGTCAGCGTGCCGGAGGCGCGGGTGCAGAAGGCCCAGCAGGGCGTGCGCGCCGGCGGCTTTGTGCTCACCAACCGCGACCAGGTGTTGTACAGCGTG
>JBIKMI010000204.1:0-5177 GCA_044359285.1 Kiritimatiellia bacterium | reverse complement strand
GGGCGCGCGTTGCCACGGTCGCCACGCTCCGATCCAAGGTGAGTCCATTCGCCGTCCGCAGCGAGATCGACTACACCTTTTCCGGCGACGGCTCGATCCGGCTGGACACGCATCTAGAGATGGACCGGGCCCTTGACCACTTGCCGCGGGTTGGGCTTTGCCTGGTGTTGCCCGCCGGTTTCGAGACGCTGGAGTGGTTCGGCCGCGGACCGGGCGAGAACTATGGCGACCGCAAGCACCACACGCTGGTCGGCCGCTATCGTGCCACGGTGACGGAGCAGCACTTCCCCTTCATCCCGCCCTCGGAATGTGGCGGGCACGAGGACGTGCGCTGGCTGCGCATCCTCAACCGTGACGGGCGGGGGATCCTTGTCACCGCTCCTGATCTTTTCCACTTCAGCGCGTTGCATGCCAGTCCGGACGACTACCGGCGTGCGGCGCACGACCATGAACTCCCCCGCCGCCCCGAGACCTATCTCTGCCTGGACTACCGCCACGCGGGGATCGGCGGCCATATGGCCTGGTCAACCGTTCTGGACGAGCGGCACCGGGTACCGGCCGGATGCCATCGCTTCCGGTTCGAATTCATGTTGCTGTAGAAGGATGCGGGAAACAAAGACTGTGTGTATTAAGGTGGAGGGGAAAATACGATGCAACTGATGTGTGATGCCGTGGCCGTGCTGGGATCGAGGCATGGGGTACTGTGGAATCCGGCCGACCGCCATGCGGCGCTGGTGCGCTTCGATTTGACCGAGCAACTGACGCGCTTCGACTTTCGCGCCGGCGCGGTCATCGACGGCGTGGAATATGTCTTCCCGCTCTGCGCCGAGGGCCGGCTGTTCGACTTCTGCGACCAGCGCACAACGCCATGCACGATGTCGCTGATCGGCATCCACGGGGCCAGCGGCGTGAAGGTCAAACTGACCGTGGCCACGCCGTTCCGCCCGCGTGACGCCGCGTTCTCCACCACGCCGGTGCTGGCCCTCTCGCTTTCCGCCGAGGCGATCGCGGGGCAGTTCCGCTGGACGCGCCGGACGCAGACCCCGGCCACGGTCGATCTCTTCATCGAGTTCGGCGGCGCGGCGCTCTCCCTCCGCCCCCACGGCGACCGGGACGTGGAGATTGGCTTCGACAGCGTGCGGTCGGTGGCCGTGGCCGTCCCGGCCGGCGATCCGCCCCGTTCCTATTGGGATCGTGTGGTCAGGGAAAGACTGCAGCAAACCGACCTCCTTGTGGCGGTGCAGGCCGAGCGGCGGGGCACGCGCCTGGTGCGGAGCGTGGCCCTTGGCGCCGGCCGTCCGGAGGCGCTGCTGGCGGCCTGGTGCACGCATAGCGGGCCGGTTCTGGAAGTGGCCGGGGCGCGGCACCCGTTCAAGTACGCCGCCCAATTCGCCGGGCTGACGGACGTTGCCGCCTGGGCGAGGATGCATGCGGGCGAGATTCTCGACAACGCCCGCCATGTGGATGCCATCGTGGGACGCAACAACGCCGCCGGCAGCGTGAACAAGCTGCTCGCCTACACGCTGCACGCCTGGCTGCTGAACACCTGGTGGGTTGAACGCAACGGGCGGGACTGGCTCAGTGTCTGGGAGGGGAGCTGTTATTTCCACTCCACCGTGGACGTGGAATTCACGCAGTCCCCCTTCTATCTGGCCGTGTGGCCGGACCTGCTGAAGTACCAATTGGACTTCTGGCCCGAGTTTTCCCAAGACGGGACGGCCACGCTGGGCGAGCGCGGCGCGGGCACCCTTTTCCTCTCGCACGATGTCGGGTTCCTGACTCGGGCCTCGGGCCAGGAATACACGCACCCGATGGAGGTCGAGGAGACCGCCAACTACCTGATCCTGGCGTTTGCGCATCACCGGCGCACCGGTGAGGAGGAGATCCTGCGCCGACACGCCGACACCATCGAACGCTATCTGGCTTTCCTCGCCGCCTGCGACACTACCGGCAACGGCGTCCCTGATCGCGGGGTTTCCAACACGATCGACGACGCCTCGCCGGCCGTGCAGTACGGCTCGGAGCAGATCTATCTGGCGGTCAAGACGCTGGCGGCGTTTGAGTGCGGCGCGGAAATCCTTTCCCTGCTCGGGAACGCCGCGCGGGCCACGGCGTGCCGCGGGCTCGCCGCGCGCATTCGTGCCACCATCGACGAGAAGGGGTGGGCGGGCGATCATTTTGTGACCCTGTTGAAGAAGGACGGGATTTTGAAGAATCCATGGACGGGCGAAACCGAGAGCTGGGATGAGATTCCCGGCTGGGACGCGCCGCACATCTACACGGCGAACGGCCTCGTCCCGCTCGACATGGTCGGCTTCGGGGTCGGGCTCGATGAACATCGACTCCGGCAGGACCTTGTGACGGCGACCCACCGTTGCCTGCGGGAATATGGCTGTGTGCATACGGACTACCAGAACACGCGGTTGGCCGGCAACGACCGGATGGCCGGACTGGCGGGTGTGGCACTGGATCCGGGGTGGATCTCGATGAACATGGTGCGCGACATGGCGGCGTTCTACCGCGGCGTGGATCTGCGGTGGCTGGCCGACCGGTACTGGGACTGGCAGGTCACCACCAACACGCAGGAGCCGAAGCTGTTCTTCGAGACCTTCGGCGGGAACAACCTCTGCTTCTACCCGCGCGGGGTGGCCATCTGGGGCTTCTTCGACGCGCTGGCCGGCCGTGTGGTGGACCGGGCCGCGGGGCGGGAAAAAGCCACGCTGCCGTTCGCGCAGATTCTTGTTCCCCTGCTTGACACCGCCGACTGGACGCGGGGTGCGTGTGACGTTATTGACAACCGGTAATAGAAGTCGAAAGCCCGCGACGAGGACGTCGCGTTTACCAGTAGCGGCGGCGTCAAAAGCCCGCGACGGGGACGTCGCGTCTACAGTAGCTGCGGCGTCCCCGCCGCAGGGGGCGCGAGGAACAGACAATCTGTTGTCCCATGAAACGTTATAAAAACAGGAATCGGTTAACGAGAACGGGCGACGAGATTGGATGAACCACTTCGCCTCATAATAATTTGTGAATCAAGTTACTTAGGAGCGGGTGTGAAAATATTTTCGATTTGGAAGAAATTTGTCATGCGCCACGATTCATACTAAGTGTTCGATTTATATTGATTATGAATCGATCAGCATGTATAAATGAGACGTGAAAGATTTAAGAAATAGAGCGGAAGGCTATCTGACTAAGCTCGATGAGCGTTTGGGACCCTTTATTCCCCGTGCCATCCTCTCATTGCCGTTGTACCTGCGAGAACGTTTCTCCGTGTTCTCTGCGAGGGTGTTTGGTCGGAACTGGCTTCTTGCAATTGAGGAAGATGGCTGGGATGCGGGGACCCCGACGGAATATCGGCAGCACTGGCAGCAACTGAAAAAGGCGACCGGAGAGGAACATGTCGCTATCGTCTTGCCCAGTCTCTCCGCGACCGTGCGAAATCGCATGATCGGGCAGGGGGTTCCTTTCCTGATCCCTGACACGCAGATATTCCTGCCGGAGTCTATCACACTGCTGAGGGAGAATTTCGCAACCTTGGCGTCCGGCCCTGGCAAGTCGCTCTCCCCGCCAGCTCAGGTGTTGCTGCTGTTGCAAGTGCAGCAAGGCGGGCTGGAAGAACTTTCCGCGAAGGAACTGTCTGCAAGGTTGGGATTTTGCAGGGCTTCGATGTCGAATGCGACATCCGAGCTGGAACAGAACAATCTTTGCGAGACCTCTCGCGAGGGTAAGGAACAACGGATTCATTTCAAGGGGGCCGCATCCGGCCTGTGGGAATCGGCCTTGCCCTTGTTGCGATCCCCAGTATCGAAAACTCTGTTTGTAAGGTGGTCGTACCCCGTTGAAGGTGTTAAACGGGCGGGCATTTCCGCCTTGGCGCAACGAAGTCAGCTCGCTGAGGATTCGGTTCCGGTTTTTGCGATGCCGGAAAAGCGCATCCGGATGGGGCTGGAACACGGACAACTGACTGGTTGTGTGGATCGTTATGAGGCTAACGCCGAAGTTGAGGCGTGGCGGTACGATCCTGCCCTGCTCTCTGATGGTCCGGATGTCGATCCGTTGTCCCTGTTTTTGAGTCTCCGGAACAGCCCGGATGAGCGGGTACAAGCGGAACTTGCTGATATGATGGAGGCGTTGCCATGGCGGTAAAAGGGCTGGATCGATTCATAGAATATCTTTCAGGGCACCGCGACGCCTTCGTGATGATCGGCGGCACTGCTTGCGACATGTGGTTCACAGAACAGAACCTTTTGTTCCGAGCCACCAAGGATCTCGACGTCGTATTGATCCTCGAAAAGATCAACCCCGCCTTCATCTCCCGTTTCTGGGCCTTGATACGAGATGGTCAGTACCAGATCAAGAACCGTAGCGAGGGAGAATCACCGGTCCTATACCGCTTCGAGAAGCCCGTAGCAGAGGGTTTCCCCTTCAAGGTTGAGCTTTTCTGCCGTTATAACCCAGGTCTGGATATAGATTCCGAACAACGCATCATTCCAATACGGATGGAGGATGCCCAAAGTCTGTCGGCGATTCTGCTCCATGACAGCTATTACGGCTTTCTGATCGAACATTTTCGTGAGTCTCGGGGGATTCTGGTTGCCGACGCGGGAGCTTTGATCCCGCTTAAGGTTCGGGCGTGGCTAGACCTGACTGCCCGCAAGGCAACCGGGGAAAAAATTGACGAGAGGGACATCAAGAAGCACCGGTATGATGTTTTCCGGCTCGCTGTGCTCCTGCCCGATGACCAGACGGTTTCCCTGCCCGAGGAACTTGCCACTGATGTCACTGCGTTCCTGAATTTTCATCCCGCTGATCACTCGGACTGGGAGTCCATCCGGCATGCGATCCGGTCAACGGTGGGTGGTTCCATATTGCCGGGAAAACTGATTTCGGCAATCAGAGGTTATTTTAAACTCGGCACAATCTGAACCGCAAACCCGACGAAGCGGGTTGATTAAGCGTAGGGGCAATCTGTTGTCTGTTGAAATTTCTTTCGTAATCGTAATCTTAATCTTAATCGTAATCCATTCTGGGGCAGTGGATTAAGATCATTAGCGTCCCACAGGGACGCCGGTTATTGGTTACTGGTTGTTAGTTATTGGGGAATACACGGATTTCCTGAGCGTTCTGCTCTGTGCCATTTCCGATATTTTCATTCTTCGATTATCCTGTTTTGCCCA
>JBIKMI010000203.1:0-5216 GCA_044359285.1 Kiritimatiellia bacterium | reverse complement strand
GTTATTGGCCCTATAGCTGAAGTTAATCGGCCCTGAAAAATTGGTCGACGGGGTATACGTGAATCCGCCATTTGAGCTCAGGTTCAATGTGCCGTTGGTAGGACCGCTTGAGAGCACCGCCGTCAGGTTGCTTCCTGTATCGTTGCTCAGGACCCCGTTGGCCGATGCGATGGTAAGCGTGGCTCCCTGCGCCATGCTGTAGCTGTCATTATTGGCTACGGGTGCATTTGTGACCGGAGGAGGAGGGGGGACGACTATATTGGTTCCTCCGAATTCATAGGCGCCAATATCCCACCAGCCGTCAGCTCCCCGCACATTGCCGTTCGGGTCGAGATTGTAGGGACTTCCGAGCGTGATCCCGGCGGTTGGGGTGTTGGTGGCCAGCCGGAAATCCCCTGTGGCCGTATTCACAAATCGTGCTACCCCCGTATTCAGGATATTATGATCCTGCGTTTGAACGTAGGCAAAGCCGGGAGTATACACGCATGCCTGCCAGAGATTGTTCTGGACGACGATGCCTGTTGAGCCGGAGACATTTCCCCCGGAAACCCCTGAAGGGCCGTGCATGCCGTAAAAGGTGTTATTGTAAATAAGGACGTTGTCACAGTTTTCCTGCCCGGTCATCGAGAGAACCCCTGCATTGTTATTCCCCTCGGCGGCGGTAGCGGCCCAGAAGACATTCCCATAGACATAGATATTATTGACCCGGATAGTTCCGTATGACTGTGGTTCGATATAGGTCGTGGAGGGATACAGCAAATCAGACACGTTACAGTATCGGATGGTAACATTCTTGGTGTCGGCTAATTGAAAGACTTCGCTATGTTCCTGCCCTCCGAACCAGCGCAAGTAACAGTGGTCAACGATAATCCCCTGGTCGGTCACGCCATCGCCCGTGAAGCACATCCCAACCAGCCCCCCGTGCAAATAGCAGTTCTGAATCAGCTGCCCGACTGACAGCCCGCCTCCATATACCATGCCCTTTTCAGAGAAGGGGAGACCGGCGGCACTCCCATCAGGATAGGGGCATTGCAATTCCACATGCTTGAGAATCAAGTAGGACTGCTTCCCCCCATAGGTGCCGATACAATCATCCTGTGAACCATCTGCCCCTTGAACCAGCTTGATTCCATAGCTGCTACTGTCAAATCCTGAGCCGGTAATCCCGTCCACCGAGAGATAGGAGAGGCTGATGGTCCAGACCGTCCCACTGGCAGCCGTGAATACAGCCTGATTGGTTTCGAACGAGGCTTGCCAGCCATTGACGGTTCCGCACGTTGCGGCGGTGGCTTTCTTCAGGTAGATATAGCTGGTTCCTGCAAGTGAATTGAAAGTGTGCTTCCCGTAGTTTCCTCCGGCAATGTAATAGGTGTCGCCGCGGATTAACGTGGCAGGAATGTCGGTATAGGCGTTGACCCAATCATTGCCAGTACCACTGCCGGTGGCCCCGGCACGAATATAGTGGTTGGCACCCCAAGCGGGAGCGGCCAGTGCCAGTAATGCGATGACGACGGATCGGTTAATCATAATGATAATATGACGGTAATGCTCGGATGAGTTTTTCATAATGTACTCCTGTCTAAGGACTCTTTACCCGTGATCAACCAGCGAAGGCAAGCTTGGCTTCGCGCAAACTTAAAAATTGATTCCTGACGGGGATGGCTGCGGATCAACACGCTTAACCCCCGTGGTATCAGCCTGAGAGTGTGATGAAGGAGGGAGAGTAGAAAATACGCAATTTCACCCGGCAGGCCATTGTGCTTTCGCCAGAAGGCGAGATTGGCACGCAACATTTCAATACTGTATCGCAAGGGAGCATTGTCGGAGCTGCCCCCCCCAAAGTGGGTGGCACTGGCTTGGGGTACAAAGGTGACCTTCCATCCTTTATCCCGGAACCGTTTACACCAGTCGACATCCTCGGCGTAAAAAAAGAACCGCTCGTCCAATACCCCCACTACGTCAACAGCCTTGCGCCGGGCTATCCAAAAACAGCCGCTTAGCACCTCCACATCGCTCTCGATATGGAGAGGGGGAGAGGGCCTGTCCCTTGATAAAAGCGGCCAGCGAGAGAGTACGCGATCCAGGGCGAGGGTCCGGCAGACGGTGTTCAATAAAGTGGGAAACCGCCGGCATGTCGTTTGAAGGCGGCCTTCTCTGTCGAGAACCCTTGGCCCCACTAATCCGACCTCTTCATGGTCCTCCAGAAATCCGATTAAGCTCTCGAAACAGCCGGGGTGGACAATCACGTCGGAATTAATCAGAGCCAGGTAGTTGTGCGAAGCCTGTTTAATGCCGAGATTATTTCCCCCGGCAAAGCCGAGATTAATGCTGGATTGGATAAGCGTGACGCCGGGAAACTCGCGAAACACCATCTCGGGAGAGCCATCCGTGGAGGCATTATCCACCACGATCACTTCGCCGAGAAGCGAACAGCCATTTGTAAGGATGGAGGTCAGGCAATTCCTCAGGTAATCCTTGGCATTCCAACTGACAATAATGACGGAGTATTTATTCATGACAGATTGCGGGGGCCAAAGCGAGCTCCGGTTCTGGCACGGAGGAGTTCTGCATGGACCCGATGCTGGCCAGTATCAGATAAAGAAATACAATCGACTGGTCAAAATAGGATACTGACACCATCGTGGCCGCATGGCCAAACAAAACGGCACCCAGCGTCCATAGCAGAAATTGTTTGTCAGCTGTAAGAGCCTCGTTCGAGCGGAAAGCCCGGCTGATAGAGGTAAAGCCGCTGGCTAGCACACCCATAAACAATAACATCAGTGGAAGCCCTCCCAGTACACCCAGCTTGAGATAATAATTCGTGATATCCGTATGATCCCCACTCCATTCTACCCCTGTGGGCATCCAATGTCGGGTATAGTCGGTCCCTCCCAGCCACCACTCATCCAGATGCTTGAACGCAGAGTCTATCAAAGCGGCACGGTGCCAGCCGGTACTGCTGCCGGTCAGGTCAATCCTGGCCAGAATATACCACACAGGCGCGTTCATCGCTAAGGCCAGGGTCATCACTCCAAGAACTACCGCCCAACGGATCAGTCGCAGATGGGACCGGACGTTCCAGAGGCACAAGCCAAGACAGGCCACAAGAGCGGTCATAATCGGACCACTGGAACGACTGGTAAGCACCATGGTTCCCGTCGTTACCAGTCCCAAAAGCGCCAGTGGGCGATTCCCTTTCCAGAATAAAAACGCAAGCGGAAGACATACGGCGCCAACGGTTCCTGCCAGGATTGAATGGCCAAAGGGACCTTGCGCCCGGATCTGTCCATCGCGGACCTCGCTCATGGCCGGAATCCCTCCTAAAAACGAGAACATATTTTGCCCGGTGACCCTCTCCATCATCATCTCAGCAGCAATGGGCGCCAAAACAATCAGGCTAATCTTCAGCAGAAACCTGACGTTTTCAGAGTTACGAATGAAAATGCGTAGAAGAAAGTACAGGCCGAATGCATCATAGGCAAATCCCAGCCGATTGATCAGGGCTGTGGAGAAGTTTTCATGAAAAAAACTGCTGAACACGGCGCACCCGCACCAGAGGATCATCATTCGGTCCAAATTCTGCCATCCCCCGATGAGTCGCTCCTCCCTGATGATTACCCGTATCGCGCCCAGGGTAATCAATATTCGAATCACGTAGAAATGAAACGGGCCCATTGAAATGGACTGGCCCAGCGTCATATAACTGGCCCCTATCAATAATGGCAGAGGGGCCCATTCCCGCGGTAGTTTCAACAGGTAATACCCCGTAAGCAATGTAAAGATGATGGCGAGCGGGTTCATGGACTATCGGGGAAGAAAGGTGCGGCGCCACAGTTCCAGGGACAGAAGCAGATAGATATGGCGCATGTACTGATCTTGACCTTGCCGGTCTCGTTCCAGCATTTGTCTGATGTACCCCTGGTCAAAATAGCGCCCGGCAATGGACTCACTGCTCAAGAGGCAATCATCCACCAGGGGCTTCATGGACGTGCGAAGCCAGTGAGCGATGGGGTGCGCAAACCCTTTCTTCTTTCGATAGACAACTTCGCGCGGCAGCCATTTGAGCATGGCTTTCTTGTGGAGGTATTTGCCCGTCATGCCCTTGAGCTTGAGTTCGGGCGGGAGGGATTCAATGAATTCGATCAGGCGGTAATCCAGGAATGGCACACGAACTTCAAGCGAGTTGGCCATTGACGTCTTGTCCGCCACCATCAGGAGGTCATCAGGAAGGTTTGCCCGCGTGTCAATATAGAGCATCTGGCTGAGCGGATCGAGGTGCGCCACGTCGGTCTGCAGGCGTTTAAGCGCCTTGCTTGTGCCAAAGGGGGCCCGTTCAAACTGTTGCTTCAGATCATGGGTGTAAAGCCGATCTTTCATCTCTGCGCTGAAAAATGAGTACACTTTCGTAAATCTGGTCAGCACGTCTTTTTCGCCGAGTGAAATGGCGCCTCGTTTTAACCGCTCCAGTCGGCCAGGCACTTTCGAGATGACGGCCGCTATGCCATTCGTAACGGATGAGGGTAACCGGCTGTAGTAAGACGAAAGCTTCACGCCTTTATAGCGGTCATACCCCGCCCAGGGTTCATCGGCGCCCTGTCCGGTCAAAGCCACCTTGACGTGATCGCTGGTGATGTTGGATACGAAATAGAATGCGGCGGCGGGCTCATGGCCAACAGGTTCTTCGAGGTCGGACATATAGCGTTGATAGTAGTTCTGGTAATCCGATGCTCCCACAATCCTACTGAAATGATCTGCATTAAACTGGTGGGCGGTCTTTCGTGCATCTTCCACCTCATTGGTCTTTTCTCCGCCCTCGAACCCGATGGTGAACGTTTGGACCGGGCCGGAAGAGTATTGGCTCATAATGGCCAGTAAAGCTCCTGAGTCGACGCCTGAACTCAGGAACAGCCCCAACGGCACATCGCTGCGGAGTTGGAGGCGTACGGCATCTTCAAGAAGTGTCTGATATTCCTCGATTAAATCTTCTTCGCGCCACTTGCTCCGTATCTGGGGTACCCATTGCCAAAATCGTTCAACCTCAATCTTTTCACGGGTGCACAGCATCCAGTGACCGGGGGGTAGCTTATAAATATGGTTGAACAAGGTTTTTGGGGACGGGACTGACCGGAATGTAAAGAGTTCTGCCAGTGATTCCAGATCCACCTCGTGGGGACAGGAGGAGTCCTTCATAAGGGCTTTGATTTCGGACCCAAACA
>JBIKMI010000202.1:0-5241 GCA_044359285.1 Kiritimatiellia bacterium | reverse complement strand
GCACGCCTTCGACTACACCATCCTGGTCGTAGTCTTCACCGCCGAAATTGAAGCTTTCGAGTTCGCCATGGCACCCGGCACAGGCTTCCGTTAAGTGCACCTCGTTGCTGGAATTCCCGGCGCCGTCCCAGAAAATCCGGAAAGTGTGTCCCCCCACTTTATTCAAGGCATTCGTATTCATACCCGCCGGAGTTTCCTGCATATGACAGGTCACACACGTATTCGAAACGACATCCCAGTGTCGCGACGATGGCATGTCCATTCCGTACTGAATCGCATTGGTCCCGAACAACATATCAGCCTGACCGCTGTGGTGGGGTCCCTGGCTTGAGCCGCCGGACACCATCACCCGCGCCTCAGCATCATACCGGTTATGATGGCAGTTCATGCAGACAATGCCGTCGCCCCCGCGTGTCACCACCTGGTTGCTCGTGGTTAAAATGGTAAAGGAGTTGATTTTCCGGAGCTGATAGGCACCCTTGCCGGTGCTGTGAGGATCATGACAAGCGGCGCAGGTAACACCCTCATTATACGTGCCTCGGGCTAAATTAGTCTTGGTGGTATCATCCAAATGGAACCCCGGATCATTCGCATCAATGAACCCCTTGGTGGTGTGGCAAGGCGCACAGGACCCCGTCCTGAAGACATACCCCGTTGCATGCAGCGTCTGCCCCCACTGATAGTTCTTCACATGGTGGGCCAACTTATCATGGCAGGCACCACAATTCCCCGCGCTAAGCGAAATGCCGATCGTATTGGTTTTGAGGCTCACGCTAGAGAGCATGTGCCGGAGTCCGGGCCCATGACAGCTTTCGCACTGGATATTCGCTTTTAGCCTAAGAGCAGGATCCATCTCCGCCCAGTTGTTGGTCACCACAACGGGGGGATTATTGGTGGTCCCCGGCATGTTGGTCGGCCACGTCCAGCCCGTCTGAAGCATGATGTCGTCAAATCCACCATTCGTCGCAGCGGGCGTCGTGTCGTAACCGAGCACGTGACAGGAGGCACAGGTCACCCTAAACAAAGAACCCGTGCTCTCTCCATTGATCTTGCGTGTAAACGCATCCGCATGTTTTGTCAGGGAAAAGTCAGCCACGCACGTCAGGTTAGAGGGATCTTTGAGCACCCCAGTTATAGCATCGTATCTCTTGTAGTGACAGTTGTCACACCCGGTCGCATCATCTGTCAGCATTCCGGCATATTCTGAGCCGTAAAAAGTATTCGTTGCTCGCCCGACCCCATTGGTCGCATACACCGCCACAATAACCTTATAATCTCCCTTTGAGTTGGATCCCATCATATCAGGAATCAGGACTTTACGCCCCGCAACCTGATAGGCCAGCCGATCACCATAATCATAGGTCACACTATTGGTTAATGGACTCACCAGAAGATTAGTGGCAACCGAACCCGTCGGTACCGTGAGACTCCACACCACATTGGTGACCAAAGTCCCAGTCAGTGTGGCAAGTGCCTCAAGATAAATCGGCTGACCGATGCCAGTATTAACCAATCCATGCGACTTCTGCGTCGTGCTGGGCAAGCCCAGGTTTGTGATTTCCTGGGGTGTCAAGGGACGGGGTTGAATCTTCACTACCGGAGGGGCCGCCTGTGCGCTCACCATTCCCAACACAACGGCTGCCACTAATGAAACGACCCCGCCCGTGCGGCTGAAATTAATTCGACTCAAGCTAAACATATTCATCGTGCCTCTTGTTTGCTGTTTACTCATGATTTAAGCCCTCTGAAAGCCGTTTCTGCTGCAGCATCCCTCTGCCGTCAGCCCCCTTTTCTGATAATCAGATAAAGTTATCACATCCCCTCAAAAAGCAGATAGCCGGAGATATCTACGATTACTTGGACGAGCCCACGAACCCGGGTGGGGCGAACTGATAATCACGGTATTGGCCGGGGGGGCCGGGAAGGTTCGCCTCGGCCGCATTCACAAGATTCGCCATTTCACGGGCGGTCACGTAATGCAATTGCCAGTCCTGGCCATCATTGAATTCCTGTTGCAGGATGTGATGGGCCTGCTGCATCGCGGGGCCCAGCAGGACCGCCTGATTGACGGGCATGCAGCCATGCGTATGAAGCTTCACGAATACCCAGTCCGGCCGCCCACCCACATGAATCTGCTGGCGCGCCCAGAGCCGGATCCGGTCCGCCGTGGGGGGATTGGCTCCCGAGATCTCCGCATTTTCCAGTCGCGGCAGAATCCCCCATTTACGGCGCCACCAGTTGAGGGCGAGCGGCCCGGTGATGAGGAGGAGCGTGCCTTCGGCACGGTTATTGGTTGTTGGTTGTTGGTTATTTGTATTACGAAAAACTGATAACTCATAACCATTAACCTTCCTCCCCCAATCCGCCCCACGCGGACGGCCGGGAGTATCCTTGGCATAATAGATCGCATTCACCATCCTCGGCTGGGTCGGGGACGGGGCGGAGGGAAAGGTGAAGTCGGCATAGCAACCGGTGTCGGCCAGAATACCCAGCTCCTCGTTCACGCCACACCAGTCTCCATCCGGCCGCGCATTGCACAGCGCCCAATTGCCATGGATGAAAGCGTAAGAGGCGCTTTCGCGCCTCGTTGTTAAGTTGTTAGGTTGCTGGGTTGTTGAGGGGGGAGAGCCCTCCGGTCTTTCACTTAACAACTCAGCAACTTGACAACCCAACAACCCATGTTTTTGATGGAGCAGATCCCGAAATGTCACCAGCTTCTCCCGGAACCCCTCCGGCGTGTCATGTCGGTGATGCAGGTGGATTTCGACTTCGCCATAGCCTTTGCGGCAAAAGACGGCCAGCTCATCGAGGATCGTGGCGTCGTACTCCTCCTGGGGATAAAAAAAGGTATGACGTGGCGGCAGCCCGTCAGCATCACGAAACGCATCCACACTCCCCGGATAAGCGGCCAGCCAGTCGCGGACCGTCTGACGCGCCACCTCCACGCCTGCCCCATCGCGAAACGGCTCAAAGTGATCGCAGACCGCCACGATCAGGTGCCGCGTCCCTTTGGGCACCCGCGGTCGCGAAAGGATCGAACGCAGATAGCCAGGGAACCATTTATCGACCGCTTTGAACATGGGATATTTTTACCACAGGAGGCCGGGGGAAGGAAAGGAGGAGAAAGCACTTGCATTGGTTGTGCCAGTTTATCTAGTCTCACCGCTTCACATTCGTGATTGCAACGGAGGGGTGGCAGAGTGGTTTAACGCGCCGGTCTTGAAAACCGGAGTGCCGCAAGGCACCGGGGGTTCGAATCCCTCCCCCTCCGCCATCCTTCGCTCGGCGCTAATGCTTGAGCTACGGATGGTCTCCGACCAGGAGAATTACCGAGCGAAGGATGGCGCCCTTCGAAGCACCAGGCGTACCCGCCGCAGGGCGTAGTAGGGCGGCGAGATTGAAAAGGATAATAAAGCGCCTGACGGCTTGAGCCTACGGATGGTCTCCGACCAGGAGAATTACCGAGCAAAGGAGTGTGTCTGCGGCTTAAGGTGGCGCATTTCGACTTGGCTCAGATTACTCCGCCAGAGGCGTGATCAGCTCGGGATAGATAACCGCATAACGCTGATTGTTCAGCCAGTATTCCCGCCCTTTTACGGTCAGACGGCGATCCACCAGCGCGGGCATCTGTGCCTCATTTCCCCGGAGATAGCACACCGTCACCTTCTGCTGATTGCGCAGGGTGACCAACCGGTAATCCATACCACGGAAGAACGCCAGGGGAACCCGCTCCACCAAACCGGACCGCTCCACCAGAGCCCCCTGCCCGAGTACGGGCGCCAGATCGTCCCGAGTCAGCCCGGCAGGGAGTTCCCGGGGCAACGGGGGCGCCTCTGCCACAACGACCTGCCCGCCATCAGCCACAGGCTTTCGAGCTCCCTCACCCGGTGCCGCCGGGGTAGCCTCCTCCACCGCCTGCACGACCGAGCGGCTGACCCACAACATCAGTTCGGGCGGGGCTGCCACCTTCATCCAATCCCCATGACTTTCCATTTCAGTCAAAACGGCGCCCTGACGAATGGTCCCCACATCGCGGTAACTGATGCCGGGCCCCGAGCGGAGCCGGATTTTATCGCCCGTCACCACTCCGGCCTTCATAAATTGCTTCTTGATCCAGAGCCCTGCATTCGTCGGCGCCAGAACCCCGAACCAATCGCCGTCCATCCGGACAGCCGTCAGCATCTGGCCCGCCTGGACTTGCGTGACCACTTCCGTCCTCGCATCCGGCCGGACACGCACATTGACGTTATCCGCAACCACCCGGACTTGAAGGTTAGTCAATTCCGCCGCACCAGCCAACAACACGCTTCCCAAAACCAGAGCGATCCAATAGTGCTTCATATTATCTCCCGATAAAAACGGATGATCAGTCATGCGCTTCGCCGGCCTCACGAAACAAGGTTTCGATTTCAGCGCGGGACAAGGCCCGCACTTTCCCCAGCGGCAAGCTCCCCAACGTCAGGGAGCCCACGGAAATACGCTGCAAAGTCAACACGCGGAGCTTCAACTCCCGCACCATGCGACGCACCTGTCGTTTGCGGCCTTCCCGGAGGGTAATAAGATATTCAGAGGGCCGCGCCGGCACCGGAGTGACCGTTTCTGCATGAAGCATCTCCCCTTCGGATTCAATCCCCGAAAGCATGCGGCGCCGGGCCTGCTCGGGCAAGGGATAATTCAGCCGGACCTGGTAGACCTTCGCCACTTCATGGCGGGGATGGGTCAGACGTAGCGCTAATTCACCATCATTGGTGACAATTAACAGCCCTTCGCTATCCTGATCAAGACGGCCGACAGGGTACAGGCGCTCGGTAATACCGGGAAAAAAATCAAGAAAGGTGCGGCGTCCATGCGTATCCTGACAGGTGCATAATACCTCGCCAGGCTTGTTGAGCATGAAGTAGAGCTTCTGCTGGGGAAACACCTGCCGGCCATCCATGGCGACCACATCGACGCCCGGCGTGACCGAAACGCCCTGCAGGGACACGACCGCTCCATTGACAGAAACCCGGCTGTCCGCGATGAATTGCTCGCAGGCACGCCGGGATCCCACGCCACAGGAGGCGAGATATTTCTGAAGACGAACCAACTTACTCAGGCTTCGTTTTGGGAAGCCCTTGTCCGCGGCTGCCCTCTTTCCACTTCCCGCGCTTGCGCAGGAGGTCAACTCTTTCGAAACGCTTGAGGACATTACGCTTGGTGGCGATTTTATCCGCCGACTTTAAACTTGAATGCATCGACATG
>JBIKMI010000200.1:0-5273 GCA_044359285.1 Kiritimatiellia bacterium | reverse complement strand
CATCCTGCTACCAGCGCGAATTCAGGCAAATCTGAAGCTCCGTGGTAAAATTCCCTTTATTGAATGTTGGTGATGAAATCGATGAGGCACAAGCCGGTGTGATAGCCGGGGTCGGCATCCGGCGTGGCGGGCACCGCCAACGAGGGTTCACCACGGGCGTCACGCGTCTGAAGAAACAATCCGGACACGGGCGACCGGAACGGGCCGAACAGGGCACGGGCGCAGTCGGCCGCCGCCGCCACGATCTCCCCCCTGCGGGGATGATCCGGGGCAAGCCGCAGCAGCAGCGCGGCGGCGCGCATCGTCTCGGGCAGGGGCCACCACGGCATGTCGTCGTTCACCGGCTTCCTGGCTACGAGATCAACCGCCTTGCAAATTCCGCCCACCTCGGACTGATACCCGTTGGCAAAGGCGCTGAGGAAGATCTCCGGCAACCATTCGCGGCAACGGGCGCCCAACGCATCCAACTCCGGTGTGACCCCATTACCCGCGGCCGCGCGCAGAAGAAACCGCGCCGCCAACCCCGTGAACTCGATCGCGTGCCCCGGATCCTGGAGGATACGCCCCTGATCAGACCAGGGTCGCCCAGCCGTGTCCGTCCACTCAACGAAGTCAAACCGCCGCAGCGGCCCGGTATCGTCCCGGATCACGTGCCGGTCAAGCAGGTGGCGCAGGAAGGCAGAGCCGTCCCGGACCCATTCGCCATCGCCGGGGAAACAGTCGCACATCAAGGCAAAGCCACCCAGGGCGATCATCCACGGCCCCTGCGCAAGACGTCCGGGAACGGGGAGCGCCGGATTCTTAGGATCGAAGGAAATCTGGTCGGAAACAAAACGCCCCTCCCTGATCGCGGCAACGGCGTTCCGGAACGTGGAGACGCCCAAATCCACCCAGTCGGCCCGCCCAAGCCGCACCCCGGCGGCGGCCAGACCCTTGCCGGTAAAGAGGTCAGCAAAACCGGGCGGAATGGTCTCAGCGCGGAAGTATTCCCGCCGCCCGTCCGGCCCGCACCGGAAGGGGCGTCCGTCAGGCGTGCAGAGGAAGACAAACCGGCCGTTGTTCAGCGCACCGAAAGAGGCAATACGTCCGGCAAGCACCTCCAGCATGCGATCGCAACGCGAGGCCAATTCCGGTTGATCCATGAAAAAGGCGGCATGCCCGGCCAATGCCTCCAAGCCGCGTCCCTGGATCCAGCCGAAGATCGCGCTCCGACCGAGGAAGTCAGTATCCGGATCGGCGGATTCAGGAAAATCTTCGCCTGTGAGGGTGCTCAACTTGGTATCCACAAAGGGATAGTCGCGGTTGCGCTCGAAGCGCGACACCACCAATTCGACCCCCATCTCCGCCGCCGCAACACAATCAGCCACATGCGGAAAAATACCATCGCTGTCTCTCATCTCCACCCCTTCTCTCCCATTCATTCTTCGAATCTAACTGCGCGCGGTAGACCGCATCTATGTTCGCACACTCTCCTTGCTCTTTAGCACGGACGTTACTTGCCTTCCGCGGAAATGACAAGCACCTGCTCGCTGTTCCGGTTCATCTCCCGCCACGCCTGAAAAAGAGACTGCGGAGGATCCCACAACTCCGTGGTCAGCTTGTGGAACTTGCCGAGCCGATAGCACGGCACCGCGGCAAAGGCATGATGCTCGACATGGTATTCCATGTGCCAGTACAGGAAGGAGGTGAACGGATCCACCCGCACCGTGCGGCAACAGAGCCGGAAATCGTCCGTTTCAGGCTGGCGGCCGCAGTGCATGGTGTCATGAACCCACTTCGCGTACCATTTCCCGCCATAAAATCCCGGAAGGCTCACGACAACAATCAGGAACCAGTGTCCCGTGGCGATGGCAGCGGCAGCAAACCCCAAGTGGAAAAGCAATTGCGCGACGCCGGTCCAATGGGCATCCCTCTGTGCCTGGGGGGCACTGTTGGCATAGACATAGCGGTACCATACGCTGCGGCGCGGATTGCGCAAAAACGGCTTGAAAAGGGAGTATACGCGATCATACAGCGTCATCCACAGCCCTGTCACGTCCACCACCCGCACCGCCGTCGACAGCAGGTCTTCCGTGGTCTCGGGCGCGGGAAGCACCACCTCGCCATCGCTCCTGCGGTGAACGGTGTAGAGATGGTGGTGATTGTGGCTCATCTTGTACAATGCGCTGTTGTTCTGCCAGTAGAGGAGGTCAAAGACACGTTTAAAAAGGGCGTTCAACCACGGTGTCCTGAACACCGTGCCATGCGAGAATTCGTGGGTCTGCGGCTGAAAGGCGAACAGCCCGCCATGGACGTACAACGCCAACGCCAGCAGCCACCATTGCTGGCTGAGGAACATGGCATAGGCGATCGCACCTGAGGCTGTCAGGATCGCCAGCGTGCCCAGGCAATACACAAGCCCCAAGGCATCACTCCGCTCATTGCACCGCGCCAGAATGGCCCGGTCCACAGGCGGGCGCTTCCACTGGATCAAGACTGGTTCGTAAGGATATGTATTCATTATTTTTCCTCCTGAGGCGCTTGCAAAACCTCCTTCGTCGGTTCCGCAAGCGCAGTTCTCTGACTTCCGCTCAAATCTTCCTGCTCCGCTACCGATCACCGACCCAACCCCTCTCACCCACACCACTCCAACGCCGCCGCCAGCAGCGATTCCGCCGTCTGCAGCACACTGGCCGTGGTCACATACTCGTCCGCATTGTGCGCGCCAGCGCCGCAGGGACCAAACAGCAGCGTGGGGATATCAAAAAGACGCTGGCAAATAAAGGCATCGCAGGGATACTCGGCGGCGGTCACCGGCACCTCGCGCCGCAGCACGGCTTCGGCCTGACGATGCAGGCAAGCGGTCCATGCATGTGTGGCCGGCAGTTCATGCCCGAGCAGGGCGGGATCCACGATGTCATGCCAGACCGGGGGATGCCGCCGGAAGAACGGATCCTGACGGCAGAACCGGTCGAGTGACTGTCGTACAGCCTTCATGACGGCCGCCACATTCTCGTGCGGCAGGAACTGGAAATAGAGGCGAATCTTTGCCTCCAGAGGCGTACTCCACGGCACCCCGGACTCAAAACGGTTGGCTTCCAGCGCCAGGACCTGCACCGGCGCGGGATCGGGGAAATCAGCATAGGTTTTTCCACGCCTGATCGCCCGGCGACGGCGGGTCCACTCATCCACCCAGCCCAGCAGCCGTCCCATCGGAACCGCCGGCGAGGTCACTTCCGCCTTCGAGAAATAGGCCGAGGGATCTCCCGCGCGCACCGTGAGTTCAAAGAAATGGCCGCCGCGCGATGCGCGAACCACGGCCAGGTTCGTGCCCTCGGGAATCACACAGGCATCGGCGCGGTCGCCGCGCAGCCGCGCGGCAAGCGTACCCCCGCCACCCGCCCATTCCTCGTCCACCACCGACTCGCACAACAGGTCGCCGCCGAGCCGCACCCCGGCCTTGCGCAGCGCCAGCGCCACACCAAACTGCGCCGCCAATCCACCCTTCATATCCCAGGCGCCGCGCCCATAGAGACGGCCGCCACTGAGCTTGCCGGAGAATGCACCATACCTCCACGGACGCGAGCCGGGCGGCACGGTGTCCATGTGCCCGTTCAGGAGCAGGCTCCGGCCGGCGCCGCGACCGGGAACCCGCGCAATCACATTGGGGCGCCCCTTGTAATGCCGGTCAGAGCGTACATAGGGGTGCCCGCTGCACTCCAGAAACCCCGTATCGTACACCTCAACATCCAGTCCGCGCTTACGGAGGAAGGCAGCCAGAACGCGCTGACCCTCAGCCTCGCGTCCATCCGGCGGAATCGCCACCGTGTCAGTGCGCACAAGTTCGCCCAGCAGTTTCAGCACATCCGCGCGAACCGGCGCCAACAACCGCCGCGCCTCACACGCCGCTGAACCATGACTCCTGATTCCTGACACCCGACACCCCCGCTTACATCTCCAGTTTTTCAAGAAACTCGATCCGCACCTGCTCGAACAGCGGACGCGCCTCTTCCAACAGCGCTTCGTGCGCGGCATCGCCGGCAAAGAACTCCAAGGCCGCCTTGGCAGCGTCAAGCGTCGGGAACTCGGCCTCCCAGATCAACGTATTGCAGGGCTCGGTTGACGCCAACGGCTTCGAGCGCCGGCCCTTGGGATAGTCCGGTCGTGTACGCTCCAAGGCGGCAAACTTACGCTCCAGATCCATCCACTCCGCCTCACGGGTGATGTCATACCGCTGTATAATTCGCATGATAACACTCATCGTAACCCTTTCCATAATGCCTGTTGTCCCCCCTGCCGCAGGAACTGCCGCAGACTGGCCAGATTGATGCCGCTGTGAATCGTGTGACTCCCCGTCACCTTCAGACTGCCCAGCGCACACCCCAGGTGCAGGCAGGAGGCGTCCCCGTCCAGGAACGGCAAACCCAGGACCTCCCCAAGCATGACACCGGATAAAAACGCATCCCCCGCGCCGGCAGTGTTGACCACCTTGGCCGGCAAGGCGGGAAAATGGCGGACTTGTCCTCCGCAAACACCAAAGGCACCGTCCGGACCAACGGTTACTGTCAACCGCAATCCCGGATGGCGCCGGGCCAGGCGCCGGGCACAGGCATCGGCGATCACACCGGAGCCGGAGGAAGCAGGTACCCGAGCCAGCGCAGCGGCTTCATCACGGTTGAGCGCCAGCAGGTCCACCAGATCGAGAAACTTCTGTCGCATGGCAGGCGCGACTTCGGCGGTCACCAGCGATGCCACGTTGAAAGCCCCTGCGGATCGCCCGCGCTCCAGCAGCCGATGGCGCGCCTCGAGGGGCACTTCGGGTGCGGCCAGCACCATCGTCCGCCCCTGCGGCGGCCTGAGCGCCTTCCAGGCGCGATCAATAACGGCAGGCGTCACCCGCTCGCAAGCGCTGTCGGACTCGGTGAAGTTCCCGCCGCTGCCGTCGGGAAACAGGAAACAGACGGCGGAAAGCGTTGTCGTGCCGGACAACTGGAGCACGTGATCAACCCGCATGCCGGCGGCGGCCATCTCGGCGCACAGCGCCCGCCCCTCCTCGTCGGCGCCCACCGCTCCGATGGGCACGACCTTCACAGGCCGGGACAGGTCGCGCAGCAGCACCGCCAGGTAGTGCAGGATGATGTGCTGCTTGCAGGCGTCACGCCGGTCAAGGCGGTGCGCGCGGCGGCTCTCCTCGCGGCCAATCGCATGGTTGCCCTCGAGCCGATAGAACACCCCTGTCCCGATCCCGCCCGTTCCGACAATTGCCGTGAAATCCACCTTCATGACACCTGACA
>JBIKMI010000315.1:0-3236 GCA_044359285.1 Kiritimatiellia bacterium | reverse complement strand
TCGTCGTCAAAGGTCACGAGAGAAAACCGATCATCGGGACGAAGTTGATCGAGAAGAATTCGCACCGACTCCTTGGCATAATTCAGTTTATCCCCGGACATCGAGCCGCTGCGGTCAAGAACTACGCCGACATTCAATTGAGGCCGGGTTTTGCCGACAGGTGACGCCGGAGCCTTAACACTCAGTAACACATGGACGAGGCCGGGGGCCCCGACCGCAACAGCAGGATGATCCATTCGAACTTGTATATTCATAGTTTTTATCTCCAATAATTGAACTATGGCATAGGCACACGGTCAAATAGTGTCCGTCACAAAAAAATGCAAAGTATTCTCCGAACGGCGAGGGATCGGCTGTTTGAATCAGTGGGCAGCCTCCTTCGCCAAGGCTATGGAGGCCAGGGTGGAAAAGAGGATCTCACGCGAAGCCGCGAGGATACGAAAGAGGAGCAGAGGGGATTGCGTGATGTGGAATCTGACGTAGCGGACATATGGGACAGATTGAGGTAAGGTGGGTGGGGGGAAAGCGGTAGACAATGGACAGCGGTCAGAGGGAGAAAGACAACAGACCGCTTGACATTTTCCTGATATATGGCATTTTCTTAATCAAGAAAACAATGAACAACAGGAAACAAATAAGTGAAGCAGACATGCGGCGCATGTTGTCGGAAGGACAGGTTACTCTACCACCCCTTCAAATTGCCTGCATTACGCTGGAATCCCAAATTAGCGGGAAGAGGGCATTTGATGCCCTTATTGAGGTCCGCTCAGGAGGGCAGCGTTCTCGTTTCGCCGTCGAAATGAAAGCCAGCTCTACTCCGATTGCGCTCAGAACCGCAATCAATGAGGTCAAAGGCGCTTTATCCCCTACCGGCACGTTGCCGATGATCATGCTTCCTTATCTGAGTGAGTCACAACTTCAGGAACTGGAGCGGGCCGGTATAAGCGGAATGGATCTTTGCGGAAACGGTGTGGTGATGGCCCCGGGTGGGATATTCGTCTACCGGACCGGACAGCCGAATCGATATCCCCGTTCAACCCCCATTAAGAATATCTATCGCAAAAACAGTTCCATGGTGCCCCGTGTATTCCTGGCGCAGTCGCAGTTCAAGCGGGTCACCGAGGTGTTAACGGCGATTAACCCGCGCAATGTATTGGGAGAGGCGCTCGGGCGCCCCCCGATGGCCATGGGCACAGTCTCAAAGGCGATCAAATCGATGGAAGAAGATTTGATCATCAGTCGGGAGCAAGGCCCGCTGAAATTGATCCAGCCCGACAAGCTCCTGGAGAAGTTGCTGGAGAACTACCAGCTGATAAAGCCGGACGACGTCATCCGCCGAAGAGTTTCCGCAACAGTGGCTGAACTTCCGGTTTTACTGGCCAGCCTTGGTAAAGAGCTGAACTTGCCGGTCGTGGCGACCGGGCTGGCTTCCGCGACCCAGTATGCCGTCATGCAGCGTGGGGACATGTTGTCCGTCTACTGCCCCCGGCCTGAAGATCTGCTTTCCCGCTTGTCCGCCAGCGAGTCCGATCGGTTCCCGAATCTGGAAATTATCCGGAGTGAGGATGAAACGGATTATTTCGACAGTCGTTTGGATGCTCAAACCGGTTTCCGATGGGCATCCCCTATTCAGGCGTACTTGGAGATGATGCGCGGCGACAAACGAGATCAGGAGACCGCGACCCAAGTCCGGGCGGAATTGATCCGTCAAATCAGGAACACACCATGAACAAAATGATGACACTGACATCCGCCCTGCTCGATCTGCTAAATGAATTAGAAGGTACAAAGGTACCACTGATCATCGGCGGTGGTTATGGCATCTATCTGCGTTACATGATGATTATGGAGGAACGGCGCCAAACCCTGTTCAAGGAGTTACCAGAACCGCGATCGACCAATGACCTCGATCTCTTTCTGCGGGCCGAGTTATTGCTGGACTCTGAACAACTCAGGCCCCTCCGGAACGCTATGACCAAATTGGGGTATGAGGTGGTCAAAGGAGGCGAGCACTATCAATTCCTGCGCCCCGGGCCGAACGGCGACGAAGAGCGCGGCATAAAGATTGATGTACTCACCGGTCCGACCAGCCCCTTCAAGGGAACACCGGTTCAGTTCGACAAACGCCGGGTGCGGCCCAGACCCTCCGTGGATCTGCACGCTCACCCCTGTGAAGAAGCGCTGACACTCACCGAGAACACAACCATTCGGAGATTACCTGGTAAGCTCAGTGACGGGAGAGACTATGTGGGGCAGGTGCTGCTGCCGCATCCCTTCACGTTTCTGACCATGAAACTATTCGCACTACGGGACCGGCATAATGATGCCGAAAAAGACTTTGGCCGTCACCACGCATTGGATCTTTACACGGTGATCGGCAGCATGGTCGAGCACGAGTGGAATGAGAGCTTGAGTTTAGGAACACGACACCGAGCGGACGCGATTCTGATTGAGAGCAGTCACATCGTGGGCGAACTGTTTGCCGGCCTGGATTCAATGGGCACAATCCGCCTGCGCGAGAGCGCTTATTTCCGCCAGGATTTCCGCGTAAACGATTTTTTGGGGGCACTGAAAGAATTGTTCGGAGCAAAGCCTTGATTGCGGCCTCCGATGGCGCAAGGCCAGCTGAACGCAAATCTTGAATCAGCGAATGTATTAGCCCAACGTCACGAATTGGACAATATACGGCTCAAAGTTTGGCAGACATGAAGATTTTCACAAGTGATGTCTCGAGTGCCCTCGCGAAACGAACGAGCAGGTCAATGGTGATGTTCTGTTCGCCGCGCTCAATGGTGCCAACGTAATTGCGATGGCAGTCAATACGCTCTGCCAAAAGCTCCTGGGACAGACCGATGGCGCGGCGGCGCTCACGTATGGCCGCCCCAAGCCGACAACGGTACTGGGATGCAGAACGAACAGTCATGCGTATAGGGCACCACATCAGCGAAAGAATGACTACCCACTACAATAGTGCATTCGGTATTTAGTCATCATTTCGATGATTTTGAGATTTGCGCTTTACTGACTGTTTTCCCGCTGTTATTTTTGATTGTTTGAGTTGGCGTATACAAATGGGGGTCATGAGCGATTTCGATCGCTCGTGGCTCCTTTTCAATTTTGAGGGATGCAGAAGGGAGCAGGGCCGTGTCAATAAGTTGCGAAATTCATCGTGCTGAATGGGATATCCCCTACCCTGTCGGTTGTGATATGGCAAGCATACCGAACGTGCTACGGCC
>JBIKMI010000021.1:0-18582 GCA_044359285.1 Kiritimatiellia bacterium | reverse complement strand
ACCTGCACGGCGGCGTCGCGCGAGGCAGGCTCCATGACTGCGAAATCCACACTGATTTTTTTCAGGGTGGGATAGATTTCCTCAATCACCTTTTGCTGAAGAGCAGTGTTCCAGGCGGCGGCGATCTTCATCAGGCCGGCGTGGTTTTCCGGATGATAACGACGGATGCACTCCAGCAATGTGCTGGCGCGCCAGACGAACATGCCGCTGTTCCAGAGATACTTGGCCGGTCCGGCCCTGAAGTAGCTCTCCGCAATGTCAGGGGTCGGCTTTTCCTTGAACTGATCCACTATCGAAGCGCCCCCTTCAAGGGGAGTGCTGAGCTGAAGGTAGCCGTAGCCGGTCGCCGCCTGGGTTGGGGCAATGCCGAAAGTGACCAGGGTGTCTGGTCGCTGCTCGGCCAGGCGAAAGCCTTGTTCCACGATTTTGAGGAATTGATCGACCGGCTCAATGATATGATCGGCAGTAAAGATGGCAATGACGGCATCAGGATCCTGTTTGGCGAGAACCGCGGCGCTGAATCCGACGGCATTCAGGGTGTCTCTGGCACAAGGCTCGCCCAGAAATTGACGGGGCCCTAATTCCGGCAAGGCCAGGCGCATCATGGCCTCCTGCTTGTTGGCCGCGCAGATATAGCGTTGGGTCGCCGGCACGAGGCCTTCAAGCCGTTGGGATGCAATTTGAACCAGGCTTTTCCCTTTGATAAAGGGGATCAGTTGCTTGGGCATTACGTCCCGACTCATCGGCCACAACCGGGTTCCTGATCCGCCCGCCATGATCACTGCATATCTCATAAAGACTCCTCTCCTGAGCGCGACTCGTCCATTATCAAATCTCCGACACCGGGTAAAGGGGTTAGCCACCCGCTTTGCACTTCAATAACCGCGTGGGCATGCCAGCCACCCCAGGCCAGGCGCCAGGGTTTAACGTGTTTCCGGGTCCGGACTACACGGTTCCGGGTATCCAGGAAAATGACATCAAGCGGGAAGCGCATGAAGCAGGTGTGGATGGAGCCGCAGGGGCGTAGCAGCAGACCCTGCCCTGGATTCAAGCTCCGGAGGCCTATCAGTCCGATACTACGCTTCCAGAAGGTATCGGCTGTGAGCAGGTGGGGAATCAGAGGCAAAGCGTCTTCTCCAGGTGCTTCCGGATCTCCCCTTCGCTGGCAGGGAGAAGGGCGCAACGGGTGGGCCGGTCGCGCAGCGCGTCCAGGATGGGATGATGAGCCAGATCCGCCCCGGTGGCGTCCTGAATGGCCTGGCTGAACTTCGCAGGGTGGGCTGTTGCCAGACAGATCATGGGGGACTCCGGCGTGATGTAAGGCGTGGCCACATGCACGCCGACGGCGGTGTGGGGATCAAGCAGGTAGCCGTAGCGCGTCTGGAATTCCCGGATGGTCGCCAGGGTTTGTGCAGTATTGCCCGAGCCGGCGCAGATCAGCTCGTCGATCCTGCCATTCGCGAGGGGTGGCACCGTGATCGATTTATCCATGTCGAATTGCTTCATGACCTGGCGCAAGGCGACCGGATCGGCCCCCAGCCGGTAGTAAAGGTACCGCTCGAAGTTGCTGGCCACCTGGATATCCATGGAGGGACTGATGGTGGCGTGGACGCCATCGCTGGAATAGACCCCGGTATTGAAGAAGCGTGCCAGGATGTCGTTTTCATTGGTGGCCAGGACCAACCGGCTGATGGGCAGGCCCATTTTAGCAGCTATATATCCGGCAAAAATATCGCCGAAATTTCCGGTGGGGATGGCGAACTGCACCGTTTGGGCCCCGGTCAGCCGCTTGACGCGGAAGGCGGCGAAGAAGTAATACACAACCTGGGCCAGCACCCGCGCCCAGTTGATCGAGTTGACGGTGCCGAGTGAATGGCGATCCTTGAAGGCCAGATCGCTGAAAATGGTTTTCATGATCCGCTGGCAGTCGTCAAACGTGCCCTCCACGGCAATATTGAACACATTGGCATCCAGTACGGTGGTCATCTGACGTTCCTGTAGCGGACTGACCCGGCCGTGGGGATGCATGACGAAGATGTTGATATGAGAGCGCCCCTTGACGCCATCGATGGCGGCACTGCCGGTATCCCCGCTCGTAGCGGCGAGGATGTTCATTTCCTTCCCGGTTTTCCTCAGGACATACTCAAACGCATTTCCCAGAAATTGAAGCGCCACATCCTTGAAGGCGAGGGTGGGCCCGTGAAACAGCTCCAGGATATGGATATCCCCGACGCTGCGGACCGGGGTGATATCGGGATGCCGGAAGGAGGCATAGCTCCGGGTGATCAGGTCGCGCAACTCAGGCTCGGGAATATCGGTGTAGAGGCGCATGACCTCAAACGCGAGATCGGTGTAAGAGAGCTTTTCCCACGTTTTGAGTTTGCCCGTAACATCCGGAATCACGTCAGGCAGCAGGAGCCCCCCATCGCGGGCCAGACCGGTCATCACGGCATCCTGAAAACCCCGCCGCTCGTGTTCACCCCGTGTACTGATGTAGTGCATGGCGTGAACCATAGGTTATAGGGAAAGCGGCAGGCAAGGAGAAATTAATGGCGGCTGAGCGTGTGGAGGGTCACTTCGGGACGGCACGAAAACCGCACGTCCACCCCGGAGCACCCCGTCCCGGCGGAGGTATAGCCCTGCATTCCCCGGTAGCTCCAGCCCCCCCGAACAAGACGGATCGGGACACGGGCATTGATGAAAAGCGGGATGCCACCCGGGAGGCAGATCTGCCCGGCATGCGTATGCCCGCATAGCAGGAGGTCGAAACCACAGGCGGCCGCCTTCCTGAAGATCTCCGGGGAGTGGGCCAGAAGCACGGAGGGCATTCCCGGCTCCAGATGGGTCGCGGCTTTCTGGATGTTGTCCGTCTGGTAGAAATGAGGGTCGTCCACCCCCGCCAGGGTGAGGGTGTCATCTCCGCGTCGTAACACAATGGACTCGTTCATCAGAAGCCGGATGCCCGTCGCCTCAAGGGGGGGCAGCATTTCAATGAAATCATGGTTGCCGAAGACCGCGTACACTGCCCCCTTCAGGGCCGGGCGTAGGCGTTGAAAGGATTCAATCGCCGGTCCGGTCGGGCCATGTGTGAGCGCGCGGAAATCTCCGGTGATGACGCAGGCATCATAGGTGAGCGGGGCAATCACCCGCGTGATCGCCTCAGGCAGGTCCGGGTTGATATCCAGATGCAGGTCGGACAGGTGAAGGAGGGTGAAGCCCTCGAAGGCGGGGGACAGGTTGGGAATGACCACGCGATGGTGGCGGACTACTGCCCGTAGCGCGTTCTGTTGCCCACGCCGGTAAAGCCCGGTCATCTTGAGCGAGGTGCGGATCAGCCTGTGCAACCACATCATGTTCTCGATATGAAAGTAGGTATGGCCGTGGCCCGTTACCTTGGCCACCCAATGCGACTGCATGTGAAGCCGATGGGTCAGGTGGGCCCGTCCGATGCGCTGCTCGATCATCCGGTATAGCGATTCAGTATCCATCGGGTTCAGGCGGGAGAAGGGTGTTTAAACTCCCTTTCACAATTGTCGGGGAAGTGATTTAAGCTTATTAATCAGGGATTGGCGAAGGGGTTTGGTTTTCTGGACAAAGGGTCCGGAATAGTGCTCAAGCCAGAGGATTCCTTCTTGATATTGTCGCTGGTCTTCAAATTGGCTGGCGCGCTGCCGGATGGCGCGTTCGGCATTATCCAGTGGGACCGCCATCGCCAGGTCCAATGCGCGAACCTGACGTTGCAGATCCGGAACCCAGCGCGGGGCATTGGTTTCAGCCAGGGCCAGCAACCTGACATAACGATCATAGATCTCTTCCTGTTTGGCGGGATAAACCCTGGCAAATTGCCTGGTTTCAACCAATAACGCCATGAAATGATTGGTCGAAATAACCGGAGGAGGGGAGGCGAGGGACGAAGGAGCTGTCACCGGCTGGCTTGCAAGGGGGGGAGAGGGGATGGGGTCCCGTTGCGAAGGACGTAACAAGGGGGGCGGACCTGAGGTGCTTTCCGGGACGATAAAGGCCAGGACGATGACCAGCGTCGCTCCCAGCGCGACGCAGATGCTTAAAATAATACCGAAATAGTCTTTTTTGCGGGGGGGTGGAGGAGTGTGATAAAGGGATTTGACAGGCTTAAGTTTTACATGGTTGGTCAGCTTGGCAATGTCGGAGTGAGGAAGCCGGATCAGGACGGAATGGCTTTTGAGCTGCTTTTGAGCAAGTGCTGGCTTTTTGTCTTGTAGCGAAATCATGATCGAGATCAGGGAGTTCCAATCATCAAAACGCTCATGCGGATCATGCGCCATCAGGATTTCAAGGAGCCAGACGACCTCTTCAGGCAAATCTGGACGTAGTAGGCGCGGATCCGCCAATGAAGGGCTTTGGTGTTGGGTAGCCACTTCCCTGGGGGTTAAGCAGGCAAAAGGGGGCGAGCCCGTTAGCATGTGATACAGCGTGGCTCCAAGCGAATACATGTCCGCCCTGAAATCCAAGGTGTCCGGCGTAGTGAATTGTTCCGGGCTTGTAAATCCCGGTGTGGTCGCCACAAACTCTTTCAACATCAGGCCGGCTGGGCGCACTTTAGTCAGGGGGGCGAGGGCCATATGGGCGAGCAAAATATTCCGGTCTGGGGTCAGGATTATGTTCCGCGGGGTGAGTTGGCCGTAAATCAGGCCGTGCTCATTCCATAACCACTCCAGAATCCGGCTGATGGAAAGGGCCAGATTAATGGCCGCCTTGATGTCCAGGGCGCCCATTGTCCAGATACGTTCCTCAAGGGGGGTCCCACCGGGCTGGGAGCTGGCGGCAAAAAAAGTTCCATTACTGCTCCGTCCCGCCTCGAGGGCCTTGATGATGTTGGGTTGCCGCACCCCCATCCACCGTTTCATCCCGTCCAGATAATAATCAGCGGCGAACCCGCTGGCAAAGGACGGGGCGGAAAAGGTTTGAAATTTCACGAGGGACCGGTTTTTTTTCCATTCGGCAAGGTAGCATTCCGCATTCCCGCTGGCTTCGATTCTGTGAAGAATCCGATAGCCGGTGAGAAGGATTCCGGTATCAAGACGCTGGGGCGGAATCCGGTTGAGAGCACTGCAACGGGGGCACGACAAGAGTGGGGCGGGTTGGGGGGCGGTAAGTTTAATTTCCAGACCGCAGTGATTGCACATGAAAAAAAGCTGCATGGGTGTATAGTTATTCGGGGATCACAGAGCCTCAGAGCCCGCTGGCGGTTGGTCCCGCCTTGATTAACCATTGCCCGCGCGTGAAGCCCTGTCCCTGAATGGCCTTTGCAAAGGATACTTTTTCGTCGACCTGAATAATCCGCAACAGTCCGACTCGCTGGCCGGGCATAAAGGTAAGGACATCGCCGGTGGCCGGATCTGTTACCGGCTCAGCGGGGCCGCGGGAAATATAGTCCGTGCCTTCCTTGAAGCCCCGGTCTTTCCCCCCGTTCACCAGAATGGTGCCGTTCTGCACAGAGCTGATCATCGGGCGCCAGGGATTCGCCGGCATATCCTTGATGATCTGGGCCACTCCTCCCTCAATGGCACGTGCGGTGGCCTGGCCGAGAGGCGTAGCCAGGAAGACATCCCCCCCGAAGGTCACCCCTTCGTAGGTGGCTTTGGAGAAGGCCTCCCGAGTCCGGACCAGCCCCGTGCTTTGGACTGAGCTCAGGATTTGACCGGTCTCAACATCGACCAGGGTGAGGGTGAGTGAAACCCGGGCCGTGTGGGTGCGCCCCAACAGGAAGAAACCACGCAGATAAAAGGAGAACCCGCTGCCGCCCGTCTGCGAGAAATCCGTGATCACGCCGCGGATCAGGTATTGCGCGTTTTTCATCCGGCCGATAGGCGTTTTTCCTTCAGAGCGGAATAAAGCCGTTTGCTGACGGCGGATTTCGTCGATGATTCTTTCGAAATGCTGGCGCTCGACCACCGCAAAGTTGCGTGACTGCACGAGCTCAGAGGCCAGAAGATCCGCCATCCCATCGCCCAGTCGCCACTGTCCCTCAAATCCGGCCCGGTTTTCAAACGAGGTCACGGCCACGACGGGGGCATGCAACGACTCCGACAGGGGCGGCGTGGATCGGACGTGCGTCGAGTTGCAACTGGCGAGGCCCAGCAGGGCAACCACGCCCATCAGAAGAGGGACGGTCTTTATGATGCTGCAGCGATGGACTTTCATATATGCGGGTATATATAACCCTCCAACCGGGATAAATCAATGCTCTCTTCTCCCGCCCCAGCTATTCTCATTATGGTCACGTATGCGCACCGGACGACGCGGAGGTCGTCCCTCCATGATTGAAAACAACCGTTTTCCGGTAGTTTGGAGGGGCGGGCTCCGTCCCGACCGCATGTGGTGTAGCCATAATGAGAATAGCTGCGCCCGGGCAGACACCGTTTGACTGACTGCCGGGGAGTCGGTAGCATCCTTCTCCATTGTGCAAGACGAACTTGATTTTAAAAAGAAACGCGCCATTTCCGGCGAAGAGGCCGGCTCTCTGGAAACCTTGAAGGGCACCGTCAACAGGGTTCTGTATTGTTCAGTGGAGACCGGCTATTGCGTGTGCGGGGTCATTCCGAGGGATAAACATGTAAAAGATGAGGTGATGGTGGTCGGGAATGCGCCCACGGCGGTGGAGGGGGAAACGATCGAGGCTGAAGGCCGTTGGACCCATCATGCGAAGCATGGCCGGCAGTTTCAGGCGACCCGGATAGAGTGCCGCGCCCCCGTCACCATCGCGGGCATAAAGCGGTACTTGGCCAGCGGGATGATCAAGGGGATCCGCGCGGGATTGGCTGAGCGTCTGGTGGATGCCTTCGGGCATCGGACCCTTGAGATTATTGACAGGGAATCCATCAGGCTGCAGGAGGTGTCCGGTATCGGGGAAACCCGGCGCGAGATGATCAAGGAATCCTGGCGGGAGCAGAAGGCGATCCGGGATATCATGGTCTTCCTCCAGTCCCATGAGGTGGGTACGGCCTGCGCCATGAGGATTTACAAGCAATACGGCGATCAGGCCATCAGCGTCGTGCGCGAAAACCCCTACCGCCTTTGCTACGACGTGTGGGGGATCGGGTTTAAAACAGCCGACCGGGTCGCTCTGAGTCTGGGGGTGCCTCCGCAATCCCTGAACCGGGCCCGGGCGGGCATTATGTTTATTTTGCAGACCATGGCCGAAGAAGGGCATTGTTATTGCCCGCGTGAAGATCTCATCCCGGCGGCAGAGGAGATGCTGGAGATCCCCGGTGACGTTTTGAAGGAGGCCATTGCGCAGGGCGTGAACGACAGAACCCTGGTGGATGAGCGGGGCAATGTTTACCTCATGCCACTCTATCAAGCTGAAACGGGAGTCGCGGATGCGCTCGAACGGTTGTTGGGCACCCGGGTGTCGTCGCTTCCCGTCCAGTGTGAAAAAGCCCTGTCGTGGGCGGAGGGACGGATGGGACTCGGATTTGCGCCCGCCCAGCGAAGTGCGCTGGAAATGGCCCTGTCCCGCAAAGTGTCGATCATTACAGGGGGGCCGGGGGTCGGCAAGACCACCATTGTGCGGGCCCTGGTAGATATTTTCAACGCCCGCAAATGCGAGATCTGCCTGGCCGCACCCACCGGACGGGCCGCGAAGCGTATGGAGGAGTCGACCCGGATGCCCGCTAAAACCCTCCACCGGCTTTTGAAATATATCCCCGGGACCCATCGATTCGAACATGGCCCCGGCAATCCCCTGAAAGGGGAGGTCTTTATCCTGGACGAAGTCTCCATGATTGATATCCAACTGATGAATGCCTTCCTGGGTGCGCTGCCGTCCGCCGCGACCCTGGTGTTTGTGGGGGATGCGGATCAATTGCCGAGCGTGGGCGCCGGGAACGTGCTGCGGGATATGATTGATTCCGGAGTCATTCCCCTGACGATTCTGGAAACCATTTTCAGGCAGGAGGCGCAAAGTTGGATTGTGCGTAATGCCCACCGCGTGAACAGCGGACTGCCTTTTGAATTCCCTGAACACGGAGGGCCTGTTGATTTCTTTTTCATTGAATCCGATACGCCTGAGGATGTCATTGCCAAGATGCTGGAACTGGTCTCCACGCGCATCCCTAAAAAATTCAATTTTGACCCGATGACGGAGGTTCAGGTGCTCACCCCGATGCGGCGGAATCAGCTGGGCAGCGAGAACCTCAACCCGATTTTGCAGCAGGCGCTTAATCCCGGCGGGGTCGCCATCCGGCGTTTCGGGCGCGAGTATCGGGAGGGGGATCGCGTCCTCCAGATTCGTAATAATTACGACAAGGATGTGTATAATGGTGATATCGGGCAGGTCGACGGGGTGGATCTGGATGCACAGGAAGTGATCGTGAATTACGATGGAAGGCGAGTGGTGTATTCGGCCGAGGAGCTGGATGAACTTGACCTCGCCTACGCCTGCTCGGTGCATAAGTCCCAGGGAAGCGAATATCCCGCCGTGGTTTTGCTGATGACAACCCACCACTTCAAGTTGCTGCAGCGGAATCTGCTCTACACCGCCATGACCCGCGGGCGCAAGCTGGTATGCCTGATCGGCTCGAAAAAAGCTGTGAATATGGCGATCCGGAACAACCACGTGTCATTCCGGCGGACCGCCCTGAAGGAGCGGCTGAAGGGCCGGCTGTAGGCATAAAAAAAGGCAGGCCAGATTCATTGAATCCGCCTGCCTTTTCTTGTTGCGATACTTCTTACCGGCGCGGACCGCGACGTCCACCACTGCTTCCGCGTGAGCGGGCTTCACTGACGACGATTTTGCGTCCGTCGATATCCTTGCCGTTCATCCCGTTCATGGCGGATTGGGCGGCTTCCACACTGCTCATGGTGATAAAGGCGAAGGTTTTGTTCTCGCCGTTACGGGGCGGAACCATCCGAACTTCGCGAACATCACCGTATTTGCCGAACTGCTTCTGCAGTTCTTCGCCGGAGATCTCCTCCGTCAGGTTCCCGATATACAGATCGGGCGAGCGAACCGGGCGATTGCTGGCGCCCCCATTCGATCCGCTACTGCGTCGTCCGCCAAGTTTTATTCCGGCGAGAACACCGGCCAAAAAGATGGCTAACCCGATCGCGGATGCGCTGATCCACAACCACATACTACTCATTGTGCATACTTCATTCATTCTTCTTTTCCTGTTCCTTCCGGGGATCCGGGGGGTAACGTCGAGAGGTGCAACGTCCTGGCCCGGTCACTTCATCTCGATGAATCCTTCCAGCTTCCGGATGCGCGTTGGATGGCGCAATTTCCGGAGAGCCTTTGCTTCAATCTGGCGGATTCGTTCACGAGTGACGTTGAACTGCTTTCCTACCTCTTCGAGGGTGCGCGAATATCCATCCGCCAGGCCGAATCGCAGGTTAAGTACCTGCTGTTCACGCTCAGTCAGTGTGCCAAGGACGTCTTTCAGGCGATCCTTCAGCAAGCTGTAAGCGGTCATTTCGGACGGATTCTCAGCGCCCTTGTCCTCGATAAAATCACCAAAATGCGCGTCATCCCCATCGCCCACCGGGCTCTGGAGTGAAATCGGCTGCTGGGCCATCTTGTAGACCGCGCGAACCCGGTCCACAGGGAGGCTCATGTCTTCAGCCACTTCTTCCGGCGTGGGCTCGCGACCCAGTTCCTGCACGAGCTTCTTCTGGACGCGCATTAATTTGTTAATGGTCTCAATCATGTGCACCGGAATGCGGATGGTCCGGGCCTGATCCGCAATGGCGCGGGTGGCGGCCTGCCGGATCCACCAGGTGGCATAGGTGCTGAATTTGTAGCCGCGGCGATATTCGAACTTCTCGACGGCCTTCATCAGGCCCGTATTGCCTTCCTGGATCAGATCCAGGAACGAGAGCCCGCGATTCATGTATTTCTTCACGATGCTGATCACCAGGCGCAGGTTGGCTTCCACCATTTCGGTGCGGGCAATCATGCCCTTGCGCATGGCGTCTTTCAACTGCTTGTATTTCGCCACAAATTCGGCTGAATCCAGGCCGATCACATCTTCCATCTTGCGGAGTTTGCGCTGTTCCGCCGCCAGGGCGTCGGCTTGCTTGGGCGATTTCCGGGCCTTGGTCTGAAAGTCAATCTGTGACAGGCAGGCCAGAACCTCCTTGTATTCATCCTCCGCTTTGGCCGCCATGGTCTCGATGATCTTCTGCTTGAAATAGAGGTTTTCAAAGAGCTCGGAGAGGCGCTTGCGAATCTTCTCCAATTCCTTCTTGGCATCGGCTTTCTGGGCCACGGTGGACTTGCTTCTGCGGAAGACACCCGAGGCTTCCAGCAGTTTGTCCCGATTCTTGAGGATTTCCCGCTTCAGGCGCGGCAGGGCCTTGAGATAGGCGTCACGACTGTCGACAAATTTATCCTCAATCACGCGGTCAAACCGGTCCCGGCCGGTTTCCAGGCGTTCAGCAGTCGCCAGATACATGTCGGCCGCGACACCCAACTCGTCAAAAAGCAGGCGCACGGAAACTTCCGCGCTCTCGATACGTTTGCAGATTTCAACTTCCTGCTCGCGGGTGAGCAGGGGAACCTGCCCCATCTGGTGCAGATACATGCGGATGGGATCGTCGAAAATATCAAGTCGTTCGGCACGGGCCACGGAGGTGGTCTGTTTGGCCGGCTCTTTGCGGAACTTCTCCGCATCCGAGGCTTCGATGATCTCGATATCCATGCTGCGCAGAAGCTCGAGATAGCCCTCCAGCTCCTCCGGATTGATCACGGAGTTGGGGATCATTTCATTGACGTCGTCAAAGGTGAGGTACCCCTGTTCCTCGGCCAGCTTAACCAGATCCTTGATGCGCTGGCTGCGTTCTTCCCAGCTCAGGCTGCCCGCTACCGCTCCGCCCCCTTCGTCTCCGCCCCCATCGGCCTCCACTTTAGATTCATTTTCCGGCGCGTCTTCAAGAAGCGCCCCGCTGGCCGTCCGTTCGGTGATCTTCGGGATGGAGATGGCTTTGAGCTTCCCTTTTTTAACAGGCAGGGGCGCCGGTGGCAGTTTCACTTCCTTGGCAATAGGAGCCGCATCAGGCTTCGTCAGGGCGGGTTTCTTTTTCGTTATTTTCGATGAGGGGTTCGATTTTTCAGGGGCTTTAGCTGTCGGCCTGATATCTTGTTTCTGTGGTTTAGCTGCCTTGTTGTGACCCTTTGCCACCTGTTTTGATGCGGTAACTTTACTCTTCGCCATAGTGTTCCTCGATAACAATCAGACTTCAACTGCCCAAAAAAAGGCAGAATACAACGTCGAACGGTCAAATATGCCAGAAGCGGCCGAGGCTGGCAACAAGAAAACAATAGATGAACGTTTTAACTGTTTTAGTTTGACTTCTTGTCTGTAATTCGGCAAGAATTAGACGAACTGAGATAAAAAAGTTTCACCATGCAGAGGGAGCAGCATCTATGAAGGACATTAATAAAGCTATTTTGGCCGTAATGATGATGTCAGTGATGGCCGGGGCAAAAGGCGTTGCGCAGGAGCAGGACCTCGGATCTCCCGTTGATGGACCCTGGTTATTTTCCACCCGGGCAGGTGCGGAGTTTTCCGACAATCGTGACGGGGTGGAAAACAATAAGGAAACGAATCTCGATCTCTATATCGAACCGCGGGTTGACTACCGGTTCCGTGATGGCGAGCGCACGGTCCTGGATCTGGCGGCGCTGCCGATGGTGAAGTGGCACAGCAATCCCCGTGACGCCGAAACGGGCTCCGGTCAGAATGACTATGAACTTTTCGGGACCGCCATCGCGGAGTTGACTCATCAGCTGTCGCCGCGTTTGTCGCTCAGCCTCGGGGATGCCATTACCTATAATGACGACCCCGAAGTCAGCAATGGGGGCGCCAATGTCCGCTCCAGCAATAACCACATCTGGAATAATGCCCATGCCGATCTCGGCTATGCGGTGACCGAGAAGTGGTCGGCTGGCGTGGGTGGCACCTACGCGCTCAAGCGCTATCAGGATTCCGCCGTAGCGGACTTTCAGGATGAGGATATCTTCCAGGCCAATGTGAATTCGAAGTATGCCATGGGTTCCGGTTACCAGTTGATCGGGACGGTGGGTGCCTCCCAGTTCAAGAACGATTCGGTTGACCGGACGCGCGGCTCGACTGTCGCTTCCGCTTCCGCGGGCGTTGAGAAGACCTTCACGCCTGATCTGATCGGCAAAGTCATGGCCGGCTATCAGCATGGCGAGTATGAGGACTCGGCGCTGGATTCGATTGATACCCCGAACGGTTCCGCGGAATTGATCATGCGGGCCGCCTCTGCTACCCGTTTCAGGGTCGGCGGCAGCTATGGTTTGTATGCTCCTTATGTACGGCCTTATTCCCTCCAGACGTTGACGGCCGTCAATGCCGGTGTGGATCATGACGTGCTCAGCAAGCGTTTGACCGTCAGCCTGAACGCGCAGTATGGCAATGGGCATTATGACGACGAGGGCGATCTGCCCAGCGGGGACGACACCATGATCATTGCCGGGCTTCGTGCCGACTACCGCCTGAACCGTAACTGGTCCGTGAATGCCGGCTACACGGTTGAGAACTGGGATTCGGATGTCCGCGAATCGTTCACCCGCAACCTGGTTGATTGTGGCGTCAAGGTCCAGATGTAAGATGGCACCCACTCCCGAGTCGGCTGCTACGGTGCCGCGGGGATCATGCTGAGTGAAGACTGGTGAGGCCCTGCGGGTCTCACCAGTTTTTTCGGAAAGATATAGAAAATGGCTGAAAATACTGAAGAATCCGCCCATTTCATGGACTATTGGCGGATGATCAAGTCGCGGATCGAGGTCGTCATTGCCGTTTTCCTGATCGTGGTTACCGCCGGCATTGTCATTACCCTGACGCTGCCGAAGACCTATATGGCCGCGACTCGTATCAAGGTCCGGCAGGATACGCCGAATGTGACCCCGTTCTCTGCCGTTCCGCAACAGCAGCAGATGATGAACCTCTACGATATGTATTTTCTCCGCACTGAGTTTGAGGTGATTCAGTCCCGTCCGATTCTGTATGCCGTGATCCGGAATGCCCGGTTACAGGAGGATTTCGGGCGGATCTATTCGGATGATGGCTCGCCGCTGTCCCTTGCGGAAACCTACCGGATCCTCGTGGATGGGATGAAAGTCCAGCAGTATCGGGATACGAATCTGATTGAAGTCCGTATTTTCCGCTCCAGTCGCCGCAGCAATAAGGAAACCGCGCGGCGCGATGCGGCCCGCATTGCAAATGAAGTGGCCTCGGTTTACCGTGACTTCCGGATCAAGCAGACGCGGGAAGTCTCCGAACAGGGGGTCACCGCCTTGAGCGAAGCCCTCAAATCCCAGCAACGCAAGGTGGAAATGGCTGAAGGACAGTTGGAAAGTATGCGGAAATCGCTCAATATTAACGTGTATTCTCAGAATCAGGCGGGCAGTTCGGTCGCCAGTTTGGAGAATGCCAAGCTGGATCGGCTGGAGTTGAACCGGATTGTGGCCCGCAAGGAGCTGCTGGACCATGAGACGCGCCTGAAGCAAATTGAGAACCTCAAGGGGTCGGATCTGCTCTATTCCTCGGCCTATGTCATTCAGGACCCCACCTTGACCACCCTGCGGCAGCAATTGACCGAGGCGGAGACGACGCTCAAGCGTAAACAGGAAATGTTCGGGGAGCGCCATCCGGATGTGGTGGGGGCGGCCTCGGTAGCCAATGACCTGAAGCGGAAAATCGAAGAGACGCTTAAGGGGCAGGTCCTCGGGTTGCAGACCAGCTACGAGATCGCGAAACGGACGTATGAAGCGGCCGATCAGGATCTGAATGCGGCCAAGAAGAGCGACATCAGTGCCCATAGCGAGCAGTATCTGCCTTTTTCCAAGCTGGAGAGCGAAGTTCAGCGGCAGCGCCAGATGCGGGATACCCTGGAAACCCGCCTGGTACAGGAACGGATCGGGATAGATTTGCCCCGGACCCCCGTCGAGGTGGTGGATCCCGCTGAAATCCCTGCGGAAAATGAGCCGGTGAGCCCTAAAATGGTGCTGAATGTTATTTTGAGTATTGTGATGGGTCTGGCCTGTGGTGTCGGACTGGTGTTCTTTATCGAATATGTTGATACCTCGGTTAAGACAGTGGACGATATTGAGAAATTTATCGGGGCCACGATTATTGGTATTATCCCCCAGAAGGTGCGTCCGCTTCCGGATGAGGGATCCGACAGCCCTCATGCCGAGGCTTATCGCGTGCTGAGGATGAACCTCGAGCTTTCCAAGAAACTGGGCGGCGGGAATACGATGTGTGTGACGAGCGGCGGCGCCGGTGAAGGGAAATCGCTGACCCTTTTCAATCTTGCGTTCATCTGCTCCCAGGCCGGTAAAAAAGTCATTGTGGTGGACTCGGATATGCGTCGGCCGACCCAGCATAAAATGTTCAAGGTGTCCAATAAATCGGGTCTGGCTGATGTGCTGCTCGACCGGGTCGGCATCAATGAAGCCATTGTGGTGAATGCAGTGGGCACGGTTGACTTCATGCCGAGCGGAAAACTTCCTTCGGTCTCGCACGGCATCCTTAGCGCACAACGTCTGCGCGCCATGATTGACCAGCTTAAGACCCGTTATGATTATGTCTTTTTCGACTCGCCCCCGATTATGGGCGTGAGCGATGCCGCCATCCTGTGTAGTGAGGTGGATGGCGTGCTGCTGGTCATCCAGCATCGTACCTATCCCCGGGCGGTTTCTCTCCGGGCGAAAACGATGGTGGATAATGCCGGGGGCAATCTCCTGGGCGTGGTTTTGAATAATCTGAATGTGACCCGAGATTATTATTATTATCACAACGCCTATTATAATTATTCCTACGGGACGCCCCGCGACCGGCGTCAGGAAAAGCGGGACAAGGCTTTGTCGGCCACCGCCCCCTTGACAAAGGAGAGTCAGGTGACGAAATCGTGATGTGCTTCTTACAGAGGACGGTGGGGTGGCTGGGAGGGGCTGTCATCATCATGATGTTGGCCGGCTGTGTGGCGGGGCCGCGGCCGGTGGCCGGCGTGGATCCGTATCGCCCCCGGTTGCAACGCACCATTACCCCCCCGCCGCCACAGGTGTCCAAGCCTGATATCGCGAGGACATCCCGTGCATGGGTTGCTCCGCCTTCAAGCACCAATGAGGTGTCAGCCACCCTCACGGAATCCACCGAGCGCGTTTTGCGCAAAGGGGATCGCATCCAGGTTACCATCTATGCCCCCCCGGAGCCCTTCAGTTGCCCGCATGTCGTGGACGAGGAGGGGCGGATTAATGTGCCGTTGATCGGGGCAATGGCGGTGGCGGGTAAATCATGCGGGGTTGCTCAACGCCTGATTGAAAAGGCCTATATTGATCAGCAGATATACAAGAACGTTACTGTGATTATTGTGCCGCCTGAAGGGGAGTATACCGTCTCCGGTGAGGTGATCCGGCCGGGTCCCTATCCGCTGGGCCGGGATCAGACTCTCATGCAGGCATTGTCACGCGCGGGGCGTTACACGGAGTTTGCGGATCAGCGCCGGGTGTTCCTGTTGAGGAATAATGAACGTGTGGAAATCAATGTGGATGAGGTCCGTGAGGGGAAACGGAAGGATATTGTCATTATTTCGGGCGATGTGATCGAAGTTCCCCGCTCCAAATGGTGAGGCCGGGAGCACGTCGAAAGACTTGACTCCAGACCGATCCTGACGGATAATGTGAACACTTTTACGCGTATTGTGAAAATGGGTCAAAAAGGAGGAAATGTAAGGATGAAAAAACTATTAGCGAGCATATTGGTGGCGGGAATGGCATTGGTTCCGGTTCTGAGTCTGGCGGCTGAAGTCCCGGCTCTCACTCCTGTGCAGCGGGCCACAAAGGCGGCGGCTGATGCCGATCTGATTTATCAGCAGGCCCTGGCACTGCAGGTCAAGGTTCAGCAGGAAGCTGATCTGGCGGCTGCGAATGTGGCCAAGGCGACTGAGGATTTGAAGATTGCCGTCGCTTCCGGTGACCAGGCGAAAATCAAGGCGGCGACCGACGCACTTAAAAAGGCTAAATTTGTGGCGGCTGATGCGACGCGCAAGGTGCGTGCAATGGCCCGTCAGGTCGAGCGGTTGAAAGTATTCGCCGAAAGAGCCAAGCAGGCGGCGGCCCTGGCGGCTTCTCCCGACATCAAGGTGGCTGAAAAAGCGGCGAATGATGCAGAGGGGTTTGCAGCCCGCGCTGTTCGTGTCAGTAAGAGTATCGAGGAGATTCTGAAGCCTCGTCCCGCGATTGACATCATCGGGGTGACGATTCCCCCGACGACCACCAGCACCACACAGCCGTCCCCGACCCCTGTTGGCGAGCGTGGCTGACGTAATGAAAAGGTAGGATTCAGGAAAGCCCCCTCCGTGTTGGAAGGGGCTTTCTTTTTTTAGACGCTATGAAGGTATACGACCGTATACGTGTCGATCAATGGTTTCTCGCCACGGTAGGGGTGCTGCTCCTGGGGCTCGCCTCTGCAGGGGCCCTGCATGGCTTGCGGGCCTCCCTGGCCGCCAGGTTGTCCTGGAATGCCCAGCATGGGCCCTCCTCGACCAATGTGGAGCGGGTACTGGATCAGTGCCGTCGTGCGTATGTCCTCTATCCCTGGAACTATTATTTCAGCATTTATGCCGCTGAACTCGCTTATTATCAGGCTGATGAGGTGCAGGGGGATCTCCGCAAAGAACGGTTGGATCAGGCGCAACGGTGGTGTGAGCGTGGCTTGATGCAGAATGGATACCGGAGCCAGCTGCGCCGCCTGAAGACCCGGTTTTTGTGGGAGCAGTCGCCCGCCGCGGCGATTGCCTACTGGGAGGCCCATACCCGGTGGCAGTTCTGGGAGCCTTATAATCATGAAACGCTCGCCGGTCTCTATGCGAAATACGGGGAACGCGCGCTTGGCTTGATCAAGGCGTTTCCCGCTTATGAGGTGACCCGGGCTTTAATTGAAAGTGAAAAAATATCCTGGGCGGAATAAATGAAGACAAACGGAAGGGGTATCGGCAAGCTGGGTAGTCGGACATTCGTGAATATTGTGACGTTGGCCGGTGATCGCGAGAAGATCGAGTGCATCCCCTTGGGCGCAGGGGGGGATACCCTTATCGGGTCGATTTCCACGGAAGTCGGGACGCCCCGTCCGGACGATGGTGTGCTGCAAGTGCGGGGCGGCGATACCATTGCGGCCTTTATTGACCAGAACCTGTTCCTGTCACTCTTTGACACCGATCTCGACCTCAGTGACGGGGCGGAGAGCGCCGCCGTACGCCTGGTTTCGCGCTACAAGGAGGAGATCGACGAAAACGAGCCGTCGGGCACGGTGGACCTGAAGAAATTGCTGGATGACGATCCCGCCAAGCGGTACCGCATTCGCGACGAGATTACGGTCCGTCTGGCCGACAAATGGCGGTAAGGGAGGGAGACCGTGGCTGACGGGCCTGGAGGTAGTGGTGAACGGCTGGTTCGCGATCAGTTGACTGGGCGAAACGAACAAGTGATGGAATGACCCTAACGCTCGCATATTTTCGTGAGCCGAATACGACTAATATTTGGCTTGAATGATGAGCCGAATAGATGATTTAATCGGCTCATGTTCGGTGTAAGAGTCATATTATGAGATGGATATGGGAACAACCTGAATGGCCTCATTTTGCCTGGAAACAGGATGAACTGAATGGGCTGTTGCGTGAAACGATCCAGATTCAAGGCCAGCTTATGGGGAAGGCCGAAGCGGCGGGAGATGATTTCAACCGCCAGTCCACCTTGAATACCTTGCTTCAAAACATCATTACCTCATCCGCCATCGAGGATGAGAAGCTGAATGTGGAGTCCGTTCGTTCATCGCTGGCTCATCGATTGGGATTGGCTACGGGCCGTCCTGCCCTAACCACTGTTCGAACCGAGGGACTTGCCGACTTGATTTTGGATGCCACCGGAAATATCGAGGTGCCGCTTTCGATGGAGCGTCTATTCCAGTGGCACCGTCTGCTGTTTCCACCGGGATCCTTTTTGCCACCCCATGCTCTGCGGGTAGGCGCCCTGCGCGGTGATTTTCCCATGCAGGTGGTTTCAGGTCGCCTTGACCAGCCGACGGTGCATTTTCAGGCTCCGCCGGTGACTGGTCTGGAGGGGCAACTTGCTGAATTTATCGGGTGGTTTAATCAGATTCGGCTTGATCCCGCTGTGGATCCCCTGATTCGTGCCGGACTTGCGCACCTGTGGTTTGTGACGCTGCACCCGTTTGAAGACGGCAATGGGCGCTTGGCACGGGCGATAGCCGATCTTGCCCTGGCACAGGCGGAACAAAGGACGATTCGCCTGTACACGATGTCCGCTGCGATCCTGAAGCGACGCCGCGACTACTACAGGATTCTGGAGGCGTCCCAGCGTGGCACCTTGGATGTTACCACCTGGTTGATGTGGTTCCTGGGCACTTTGCAGATCGCCTTGAAGGACTCCTTGACGCAGATTGACGAGGTTCTTGACAAAGCCAGATTCTGGCGGACTCATGCGGGGCATGGCCTGATTCCGGCGCAAGTCAAGGTGTTGAACCGGCTACTTGAAGGAGGTCCTGTGAATTTTGA
>JBIKMI010000198.1:0-5358 GCA_044359285.1 Kiritimatiellia bacterium | reverse complement strand
AGAAGAGTTATTCTTTACCGCCTCCGGCGGAATAACAAATTTCCTTCGCGATCTTTGCGAACTTCTGTTCAAATGTCTTTTGTTCAAATCATGACCAAGATGCGATTGATTCAAGTCGTAAGGGACTTATAAGCTCAGCGGGACAGTTCGCACAGCCGCCGCGTGACCGGCAAGGAGTCTGATGACGGAGTTTTGAACAGAAGCACGCGGAGCCCGCAAAGGCAAGTGCAGCGGGTACGCTACACCTGCAATGATTGCAATGAATTTCAACCCCAAAGGATTGGCGCCGCAGGCGAAACGAAATCTCCCTTCGCGATCTTCGCGTGCTTCTGTTCAAATTCTTCTCGGTTGGATCAATGAAAAATCCCCTCATAAAGCCGGAAGCGCCCAAAACATTACCAACCAAAGCTGCTGAAGCTGGCGGGGGCGGCACCGATGAGGCGCAAATAGAAGTTGATGCTATAGCCGATGGAGCGCTGGTGGATCCAGGTGCGGCCGACGTCGTAGTTGGATTGGCCGTACAGGCCGCCGAGCAACCGCAGGTCGGGGCTGACCTTTTCCTGTACCGTCAGGCCGTGCATGGCGGTGCGGCGCACGCACGCCTCCACGTCGGTGACATCAATGGCCAGCTTCTCCTCCGCCACCAGGCGCAGGTATTCAAGATTGTTGATACCGCAGACAAAGGTGCCACCAAAGCTCGGGTAGGAACCGTCGTCAGCCATCAGCGCGTTCTGCGCCGCGATGCGGTGCTTCAGCAGGTTCAGCAACCGCGGCTCCCGGGTCAGGCGGTAGGCGCAGACCAGGGAGACGAGGGCAAAGTCGTCGTTGCCAAAACTGATGGGCACCTCGCCGTGAAAACCGTCCACCACCGGGTCATTGGCGTGCTTTTCGTAGATGGCCGCCAGCCCGTTGATCAGCGGGTCAAAGGCCTGCTCAATGTAATTGGCGTCACCGGTGAGTTTGTAGAGCTGGAAGAAGAAGATGGCGGCACCTGCCTGCCAGTCGCCCTTGGTGTATTCCTGCCCTTCGCTTTCCCCCACGACGTGCATGCCGAAGTTGTGGCCGACCTGCTTGTCGATGTTGAAGGTGATGTAGGGCCAGCCGCTGGCATCGGTGCCGTGCTGGATCCACCAGTCGGCGAAGAGCTTGGCACGCATCAGCCATTCTTCATCCTTGGTCTCCTGGAAAAGGCGGCAGAGGCCGAAGGCCCCGGTGACGCCGTCGCGCGGGTAACTCTCCTCGGTCATCGGCGTGTGCTCGCGGAAGGCGCCGATGGACTTGGGCAGGCGGAAATCCATCACCTGCAAACATTTCAGGTAATTGGCGCCGAGCTTGGCGGCGGGTTCGAAACGGCTGGCTTCACCCGGGAACGATTTGCCCATGTCCATCAGGTTCATCACCGCCATGGCCTGCCCCCACACCCCCATGCCGCGGGAAAAATTGCGATGCAGCACGTATTCGTAGACAAAGCGGCCAACGTCGGCGCTATCCGCAATGCCGCCCCACGGCTTCTCGTTGGTGTTCTGGTTATTGCAGTACCAGTGCCCGGCCAGAACCGTGTGATGTTTGAACTCGTAAACCTGTTTGGATGTAAATGACAGCGCCATGACTCACTCCTGTTTATTGTTGGATTAATCTTCGTCTCGCACTTGCCCGCTCTCAGCTCTTGGCCCCGCCGTCACCCGGGCTTGCCGCCCAGCGCACGGACGTCAAAGTCGCGGGCGGCGTGGAAGCAGGCGATGATGTTTTCCGTCGGCGTGTCGGGCTGGATGACATTGGACGGGAACACCACCAGGCCACCGTTGTAACCGCACGTGCGGATGAGGGTCTCGACCTCCGCTTTCACCTCTGCCACGGTACCCTTGGGCAGAGTTTTCTGCAGGCTGACGCCGCCGTGGATGGTGATGCGGTCGCCCCAGCGCTTCTTTACTGCCACCGGATCCATGCACTCGGGCTGGATGCTTCGGAGTCATCGTCACCCAACCTTCGATGCCAAGCTGCTTGAGCACCCTCTCCGGGTCGTCAGTCCGGTAGTGCGCCATCAGCCGCTTCATCACTTCCGGGTGAATCCAGGCATCCGTGGGAATGCGGTCCGGCACTTGGTGGCGCAAGGTGGCGATGATACGCTCGCGTGGGGTCATGCTCATAACGACATCTCCTGTTCAATCATATCCCGTGATCCCGTCCACGCCCTCGGGGCGGGTGAACTCCCTGGACGGACCCTCGATGGCGCCGAGGTTCGCGGCGACCTTCCCGGCAATGATCGCGGCGAGCTTCGCCTTGGCCCGGGTCAAGTCCTCCGCGTTGTTGGTGAAGTAAAAGGCCCGGTAGGAAACGTTGAACTTCCGGCAGTCCGGGTGATTGCAGGCTGCGACACCGGTCATGGCGTCGACCACGGCCTTTGCCGCCGCCGGATCCTTCTTCATGGCGAGCTGGAGGTAGTCGAAATCGTTGGCCGCGTTTCGCCAGAGCTTGAGCCGGTGCGCGGGGAGCGCGCCCTCGAAGCCCATGGAGGCACCGTTCCAGAGGATGCCGTAGCGCTCGCCCGGGCTCTCGGGGAAGCAGTTTGGGTTGCCGTTGGCAAGGTTGAGATTGTAGAGCACCCACGCGGAGATGCCAACCCGGGCCGCGAGATAGCCGAACCCCTGGAATTGGACGTGCGATCCGCCGATGTCCGTCATGCCGCTCGTGGTGTAGATGCCGGCGCGGACGCCGGGACCGGCGAGATCCGGGAGCCGATCGGCGGCGGCCTCGGCGTGCATCCGGTTGATGTACCAGATGTCCGTGATGCCCTTTAAATACCCCTCGGCCTTGCCGCTGTTGTACTCCTTCGGGTTGTAGCACTTCGCCGGCTTGCCGTCCGGCGTGCCGAAGCGCTCGCAGTTCCAGTGGCCGATGTCGAGGCGGTTCACGACCTGCACCTTCTTCTCCGCCGCGCCGGCGAAGGACTGCCGGCCGAGATTGAAGAGGTAGCGGAGCCCCTGGTAGTCGACGACGGAGACCGGCTCGTCGAGCTTCCACGGCGTCCGATTCTTCTTTTCGTCCGGCTTCTGGTTGTGGAAGAGTTCGAATCGGGTCCGCGTCCACCCCTTCTCCGCGAAGTGTTCATAGATCTGCCGCGCCACCGCTTTCCACGTCTCCTCGAACTCCCGGAGCGCCGGCTCCTTTCCCGGTCCCTCGGGGATCGTCATTTTGAAGGGGCGGAGGTCGAACTGGGCCGCCGGGGCCTTCTCCCGGTTAAAGGGGTAGTTGATGTTGAAGGCGAGGGTGAAGTGCGCCGGCGGCGCGTTGAACTTGTTCAACTTGCCGTCGAGGTACGGGCCGAAGAGTTCGTCCCACTCGGTGAAACTCCGGATCTTCGCCTCCGCGCCGTATCCCTCCACGGGGTAGGCGAGCGCCGGCGCTCCCCGCTGGGGATAGGGCAGGATGTTCACGAAGCAGCGGTGGTCCATGGTCAGCTTGAAGACCTGCTGGTTGACGCGAAGCGCCCGTTCACCGAGACGGCGGTACTGATCGCTCCTGCCGTTGCCGGTGATGATCTGGCTGTCCGGGATCTTCAGGTCCGCGGCCGGCGACCCGTAGGCGAGACAGTCGAGGAGGAGGGTCGGCATGTCGGGCATGGCGAAGTCGAATACCGTGAGTTCCACGTTGAGCTTCGCGATCGCGCCGGAGTCGGCGGAGACCGTAACCGTCCCGCGGTGGAGCCCCGCCCTCGCGTCCGCCGGCACCCAGACCTCGAAGAGCATGGACCCCGCGCGGTTCTCCGGTTTCGGGAGCCCTTCGAAGGCGAGCGGAACGTCGAAGGAGCGGATTCCCTTGACCGAACCGTCGAGCGGGATCACGAGATCCGCGCACAGGCCGGCGGTCGGATGGTTGACCCAGGCGATCGCGCTGAAGGAGGCGCGGCCGGCCGGGATCGTGCCAGGGCCCGCAAGGTCGCTCATGGTGCCGCGGCAGCCCTTGACCGGCCCGGGGACCACGATCTGCGCCGCCACCTCCTCGTTCTTCGCGGCGAAGAGTCGGATCGTCTTCGCGGCACCATCCCAGACCGCGTTCCTCGTCCGGAGCAGCCCAAGCTCCCCGTCTCGCCGCTCCTGGCACTTGCCGTCCGGCTTGAAGGAGTAGACGTCTCCGACCACAAAGAGCTCTTCGGCCGTTGCCGGGAGCGTCAACACCGCGAAGAGCACCAACCACAACCATTCCCTGCGCCTGCGAAATTTCATAGTCAACTTTGCACCCCTTGTTGTTTGGTACTGACCCGTACCGTTGTCTTCCCCTCCTCGACCGTGAAACCGATCCGTCGCGCTTCAGGCGCTGCCGGACAATCCGCCTCCGGATGCGACTGGCCACTTGCTGTACGACGGTCGTCTCGCTCATCGCGCGCCCGGAATGACTGACATGACGGCTATATCAATCTGTGACTATTCCATTTTTTGGAACACGCCAGAAAGACAAAACTATATGCAGAATCGTACAAAATATTGCTTAATGGCAACACGCAACCACTTCCGATACTCGAATGGTTACTGGATTCATGGGGGAGCGTGGCTTCGCCACATTAACTCATTGAACTTCAATACGTTGAGAAAAATATCATGCCGAAATACTGCCTTAGCGGTTGCAGCCTATCATGGAGTGGATTACCTTCTTACCTGGAACTGCAGGCACATAGATAATGCCGAAAAGAAACCTCTAATACGCAGTGTATGCGCGGCAAAAGGGTACCAATGCCCGGAAATTTGCACGCCAATGGAATTGATGGGGGATACAGAAGATGAAAGATGAAATCATTGAGCAGGTGTGGCGCATTAAGGATGCCATGGCAAAGAAATACAAATATGATGTGCGCGCCTTGGCCAAGGATCTGCAAAAAAGGGAACGGTCATCCACCGCAGTTATTGTCAATTTACATGACTCCCGGATGAACCATTCTTTCAGCTCTACTGGTCGTTGAACTGATAAGAATAGGTCCGTTCATTAGCACAGATCCAACCCGCACAGCCGCCTGAAATTACCGCTGAACAGGGCAGCACGCTCGGTTTCATCCAGCGCTTCAAAACAGGCGCCGCCCACATAAACGGCGGGATTATTGATCGGAGCATCCGTCCCGAACAGGATCTTTCCCCTGCCGGCCTTGTCCATCGCGGTCCGGATCATGCCATAACGGTCTATCCCGGACCCTGAGATGTCCAGATGTAGAGAAGGATGCGCCGCGACCTTATCCAGCCGCGCCAGGATATCGCCCCTGCCGGCGCCCGGATGGGCCAGCACCACCTGCAAGTCCGGCACCCCCCGGCAGAGTTGCTCCACGACTTCCAGATTTCCACAATGGATGTTCACCACCATGCGGTGCCGGGC
>JBIKMI010000197.1:0-5383 GCA_044359285.1 Kiritimatiellia bacterium | reverse complement strand
AACTCGTCGGCCCCCTCCCCGGTGAGGACCACTTTATAGCCACACTCGCGGACCCGGCGGGACAAGAGGAACATCGGGGCGGGCGAGGTGCGCATCACCGGGATTTCGGTGTGCCAGATTACCTCCGGGAACACACGGCCGATATCAGCGTATGTGGCATGGACCACCTGATGGTCTGTTTTGAGGAAGTCGGCCATCTGGCGCTGATATGGACTTTCGTCAAACTGGTCATCACTGAACGCAATGGAGAAGGTGTCGAGCCGGGTGTTCGTGCTGTTGCGGATGATTGAGGTGATCAGGGAGGAGTCCAGGCCGCCGCTCAGGTAGGCCCCCACGGGCACGTCGGCGCGCAGACGGAGTTTTACGGCATCCACCAGGAGGCTTTCCAGCTCTTCAACATAATGTTCCAGTGGGCGGGGCGCAGGGGCGAAGTCAACACAGGGAAACTCAGACTCCCAATACCGTTTAAGCGAGACCTTGCCGTTCTTCGCCAGAAGGGTGTGGCCGGGCGGCAATTCTGCAATGCCTTTAAAAATGGAGCGGGGTGAGAGCGGACTCCAGAACGTGAAGATCTGGTCCAGGGTGAGGGGGTCGAACTCCGCCTTCATCCCGGGTACGGCCAAAATGGCCTTGATTTCCGAACCAAAGATGAGGGTGTTGTTATTGACCGTGTAGAACAGGGGGCGGACACCCAGGCGGTCGCGGGCCAGAAAAAGGGTTTGATGTCGCGAATCCCAGATCGCAAACACAAATTGGCCGTTCAGGCGTGACAAGCAGGCCGCTCCCTGTTCCTCGTATAGATGCAGGAGGATTTCAGTGTCGGTATGGGTGGTGAAGCGGTGTCCGCGTGCTTCCAGTTCCGGGCGAAGCTCAATATGGTTGAAGATAGGTTGCTGGCCGCCACTCAGGTCAACGATGCTCAGGCGGGCACTTCCCAGGCCAATATGGTCATCCAGATAGATTCCGAACTCGTCAGGTCCCCGGTGCCGGATCATGGCAAGCATCTGGCGAAGCACGGACTCGTCCGGAGAGGTGCCAGGCTTGAGGTTAAGGGTGCCCACAATGCCGCACATGATTTCAGGTGAGGCCTTTCTTGGAAATCTTCCCTGAGGATGTTTTCGGGAGTGAATCGCGGAATTCGATGTACTTGGGCATCATGAAATCCTCAAGGTGTGTGTGGCAATGGGCAGCGATCTGGGGCTCTCCCAGCGCCTTATCGGTGACGACCACAAATACCTTGACCGCTTGTCCCAAGATGGGGTCAGGGACTCCAATCGCGGCGGCCTCCAGTACGCCCTTGAGGGAGTAGAGTACGTTTTCAATTTCCTTAGGGGAGACTTTTTCGCCACGACTTTTGATGATGTCATCGTTCCGGCCGACAAAGGTCATGCATCCCTCTGCATCCATCCGGAACAGATCACCGGTGTGACAGACCCGTTCCGCCGGCAATGGACCCGGCTTGAACCGTTCCGCCGTGGCGTCCGGGGCCTCCCAGTAGCCGCGCATCACATGCCGGCCCCGTACAACCAGTTCTCCGGTCGTATCAGGTCCCAGCCGGTGTCCTTCCGGATCCTCAAGCCACACTTCCGTCCCCGGGATGGCGATCCCGACGGAGCCGGGTTTCGTATCAAGGAGTTCCGGGGGGAGATAGAGAGCGCGTTTGGTTTCCGTCAGGCCGTACATGGAATACAAGGTCGCCGCGGGAAACTTCCGGCGTAGCTCCTGGATGTGACTGGGAGGAAGAGAGGCGGCTGTATTAGTGATATATCGCAATGAAGACAGGTTGAAAGGGCTCACATCCAATTTCAAAATCATGGCGAAAAGAGTGGGGACGCCTGGCAACCCGGTAACCTGTTCCTGTTCGATCCGGTTTAAAATCACGGCCGGGTAGGCAAAGCTCGACTCCAGAATCAGCCGTCCGCCAAACTTGAAGGTCATCAGTAATTGATACAATCCATAATCAAATGAGAGCGGCAGGACGTTAATCACTACATCGGTGTCGGCATTCCGGAGATATTGAATAATGGATGACGTGGCGAAATCGACATTCGAATGGTCGGACATGACCCCTTTGGGCTCACCGGTGGTGCCGGATGTATAAATAAGGCAGGCCAGGTCGAGGTCGATATTCACCCTGGGCGGAGGCAGGGCGGACGCCTGGCTGAGGAATGGGGCAAAAGGGAAGCAGTGCTTCGGAAGCCTGACTTCCTGGCCTGATAGCCCCCCGCTGACCACCACCGTGTGAAGGGAAGGCGTCGTGTCGATCAGGTGATCGAGGCGGGTCTCCTGCGCAAAGTGAGTATCGGAGAATAATGCCGAAGCACGGCAGTTATTCAAAATAAAGTTGAGTTTTTCGAGTTTAATTGACCGGTTGATCAGGACGAAGACCCCCCCGGCTTTAAGTGTGGCGAAAATGGCCACAACCGCCTCGATGGAGTTGTGAAGATGAATTCCCACGCGATCCCCGCGCTGAACCCCCTGCTTGATGAGGGCATTGGCCAGGCGGTTGGAGCGGATGTCAATTTGGGCATACGTCAGACGCTGATCATCACAAACCAGTGCGATCTTGTCAGGCCGGCGGGTGGCGCTATTTTGTAGGAAGTCTTGAACAAGCATAGATCACCTTGAGGGTTCGGTTGTTAAAAATTCACGAAGTGACCGGGCGGGTGGCCCGGCGTTTATAAGGGTTCCACCAGGACGGGTGGGGCATGTAAATATTCTGCGACCCGGCGTTTGGACTGAATATCACGAAATACCCGGTCCACCTGGTCTTCAGTCAAGCCGAGCTCGGGTGCGATTTCGGCGCAACGGTAGCCGTGATTCAGCCCGTAAAGAACCAAATCCATTTTGTCGTAAGGAAGTGAGAAGTAAAACTCCTCCTGACTCTGGGGGAGGGAGTAGGTGTCTGTGGTCGGGGCCCGGGTGCAAATCTCGTCCGGCAACTCCAGGAATTTCGCCATCTGGTAAACCTGCGACTTATACAGATGAGCGATGGGCTTGATGTCCGCTGCGCCGTCACCCAGCTTAACGAAAAAGCCCTGGTCATATTCGAGACGGTTCGGCGTGCCTGCCACCGCATAATTCAACCGGTCGGCATGATAATAGGCCAGCATCATGCGGGTGCGCTGTTTGAAGTTGGAGGCGGCCACGATCCCGAGATATGCGGCGAGGGATAAACGCGCTGAGGTGCGCTGGCCTGCTGGCGATTCAGCAATAACGGAAAAAAGACGGTAGTGATCCTCAGTCAGAAGGCTGGGGAGTGTAATCTTTGACTTCCATCCGGCTCCGTATTCAGGGATCACGAGCCGGATGGCATCATCTCTCCGCCGGTAACAGCCCTGGGCCTCCAGAATACCGGTAATGTCTTCGTGGACCGTTTGAATGCCGAGATGGTCTGCCACCTGCCAGCTCAAAGGTAACGTTTCAGGGGCGGAGTCCTGTTCCGGCATCAACAATCCCATTACGTGTTCCCGTCCCAGTGCGCGTACGGCTAATGCCCCCACCACGCTGCTATCCACGCCGCCGGAGAGGGCCACAATAACGCCTTTTTTCTTGAATCGGCGCAAGACCTGTCCGGATAGCGACTCCGTGATTTTCGCTGCTGCCGTCGCACAGTCGAGGGTCAGCAGGGCTGCTGAAAATGGTATCGCGTTCATGGTTCCAAATCTCGCGGGACAGGTTGGGGGGCGTAAAGACAAGGTGGGCCTGCCTTTTCCGGGGCCAACTTCCTTGACAGGAACTGAGCCACATTGTTGACGCTGTCAAGATTGGCGGGAAGTAGTTCCTGCGTTTCAATTTCAATACCGTAAGTGGATTCCAGGAACGTGACCAGTTCAAGAATCCCGGTTGAGTCCAGAATGCCCCCGTTAAGGAAGGAGGTGTTGTCCCGTAGTGATGCCGCCTCGCCATAAAGGAAATTTGCCACCACAAACGCCCGTACGTTATCGGCGTAGTTCATATGCCCTCCTTTTGTTGTATAGGTATCCGTCATTCACGATGTTGTTCTCCAAGCGGTTTGCGAAACTCTGCTTCAAACCAATTGCGAACATGCTCGATCACTTTTGATTTTCCTCCCCCTGCAAGAAAACCATGATCCGTGCCGGCGATCTTGTTGTACTGTGCCCGCGGTGGGTCGCAGGAAAGGAGGTAGTCCAGATAGTCAAACTCGGCATGCTTTCTGGGATCAACGGCCGCCACGAATAAAAGTTTTGTCTTGCTGTTCAACACCCGTTGAACGTGTTTCAGGAGTTCTTTGTTGGTCTGGAGAGGCAGTTCCCGGAGCAAAGGATTTCCTTGATCGGGAGGAGGGTGGGGCAGGTGCGTCCTGGAAATGAACCGTCGCGCTTTTTGGGCTCCGATTTGGAGGAAATCACCCACTCGTGTATTTAAGAGGGCGGCGCGTATCTCATCGCGAAAAGAGCTGAATCTCAGCCGCCAGCATTCGCGGGCCGGTAGGGTGAGGGAGTTTTCCGTTGATGACGTTGTTTCTAATGCCAAAGTAAAGATCAGGTCGAGGGCGAATATGCCGTCAGGCCAACTGGCTGGCCGTGCCGAAGCGGCATAAACCGCCGTGATGGCCCCGCCGCAATGGCCCCCGATGACCAGCCTCTCAAATTTGAACCGGTCCTTAATCCGGTCTAAACACTCACAGGTTAGTTCGGCAAAGCCACCCTCTTGAACCGTTTTAACGAAGGAAACGGAATCCACGGGTAAGTCCCCTTCAGAATCGCCAAGTCCGGGATGATCCATCCGCACGGTCGTTATTCCCATCTCTGCCAATGAATCCGACAGGGCCACGGCGAGTTGACCTTGCCCGGACCGGGGCAGGAAGCCCGGGTGGAGGAGGATGACACCCAGCCCTTCAAAACCTGTAGGTCGGGCAGTGGCCCCTTCGGGTGGTACATGCACCGTTCCCCTGAGGCGGAGTCCTTGCACAACAATTTCGATACATTTTCTCATAGTTGCGGGTTTGCCCTGTTTACATTGCTGGATATCCATTGGGTGTTTGCCTCAAAGAAATCATGCATGTCAGGATTGAGCGGTGCCCGATGAATGCGGAGTCCCGGGTTCAGTGCCTGCCACAAGCCACCCCCAGCGATCAGCGGCACTTCAGACTGGCTGAGCCGGGTGACCTTCCAGGGGCGCCCCTGGTCATCACTTCCGTCTTTTCTCCCGCTTTCCGGGAGAATGAGCGTCATTTCCTCGGCTTCACGCCATAACTCGGGGGTGATCGTGTACCCGGCGGCTTCAATGGCCTGGCCGTGTTCCAGACTCGACTTGTAATCAGCCCAGGTAGTGATCTGACCCGACTCGGAGTTAGCCAGGTCAAAAGCCATGCGCTTGAAGAATGTGTCCCGCAATGCACTTGATCCGCAGGGGGAAG
>JBIKMI010000020.1:0-18913 GCA_044359285.1 Kiritimatiellia bacterium | reverse complement strand
CACCGGGTGCAGCAACGCCGGGGGTATCGCCTGGAACGATTTTACCTGGCGGCATCGCCCTGGCATGAAGTGCCGGTGAACCTGCTCATTCCGGATGGGGCTGTCGGGGCTCCGGTGATTCTCGCCCTGCACGGACACGGCCCGGGGAAATCCGCCACGATGGGCGGCGAACCGGGGCATCGGGCCTACGCGATGGCCTACTTGCGCCGCGGATTCGTGGTGGCGACGCCGGATTTCTATCCCTTTGGAGAGCGCGAGCAGAAGGATCATCCCGGTGCCGGGCTGAACCTGTTGCGCGATTCAAAGCGGCATCCTGAGATCAACCCGTACTCGATCCAGGACCACGTCTGCAATGCCAGCCTGGTACCCGCCCTGCTGTACGGGTTCACGCCCCTGGCGCTGAACGTGGCCGATGTCATGCGCGTGCTGGACTATCTGGAGACCCGGCCGGAGGCTGATGTGGGGCGGGCGGGTTGCATGGGGATGAGCTATGGCGGGATCACGAGCATGTATGCGGCCGTCCTGGACAAGCGTATCCGGCGTGCCGTGCTGAGTTGTTCGTTCGGTGCCTTCGCCGGGCACGGCCTGTATCTCGATGAGCTTTGCGGGGTGCAGGCGGTGCCGGGCATCATGCGCCTTGGCGACATGGCGGAGGTGGCCGGCTGCATCGCCCCGCGCCCCTTGTTGCTCGAGGTGGCGACAAATGATCCCTTCTTCCCGTGGGAACACACGGCATCCGAAATCCAGCGGCTGAAGGAGATCTATGCCGTCTTTAACGCATCGTCCCGCCTGGCGGTGGATATTTTTAGTGACGGGCACCGGTTCTATGGCGATCATGCGCTGGGGTGGTTCGACGGAGGGAACTGGCGCGATCCGGATGCTGCGCACACCCCGACGAACGGAAGGACGGCTGGGTCCTGTGTGTCCCGTGCCGCGGGCGGAAAGGGCCATGGCGACACCAAGGGGGCCAGGGAGAAAGGCGGAAAATGACTACCTCACGAAGAGTAGAAGGCAGGCGAAACCGGTCGCGCGGCGCTGCCCTCAACGGCTGGTGTGTCGATCCCCAGACCTACCGGAAGGCGGCTCCGTTTGTCGAATGGACGAAATCTCCGGGCGACCGCCGCACGGCCGTGGCGGCGCTCCTGCATGAGATGAATCTGGACTCGACGCCGTTGGGGCCGGTGTTCCTGGAATACTCCGTGCTTCCCGAACTGGACCGACGCGGCCTGCTTTTGCCGCTGGATGATGAACGGTTCACACTCCGGCTTGGCAACTACGATCCCCGCATCCTCGACCTGTGCGCCCCGAACGGTGTCCGGGTGGCGCTGCCCGACGACTTTGACATCTACGGTTTGGCTTATCGCCGCGATACGGCCGACGCGCCCGCCTCATGGGCGGACTGGCTGGCGGAGGCCCGTCGCTCTCGTCTCCGCCATGCCGTGGCCGTGCAGCAGCAGGGGCCGGTCAACCGCTACGGATTTATCCTGGCCCTGCTGATGTCCAACGGCATCCTGCCGGCGGAATCCGACGAGGCCATGATGGGCGACGCGGGGTGCCTGGGCGAATGCCTGGAGTGGCTGCGGACGCTGTTGATGGAGAAGGGAGGAATGAATCCCTTTCTGGTGAGCCATCGGCTCATGCACGACGCGGTGGCCGACTTTCGCGAAGGCCTGCCGTTCTGGGTCGGCTGGAGTTCGAAACTCGCGCCGGTGGCGGCGCGAGACCGGAGCATCGTGTTCGCCCCGTTTCCCGCGGGGCCGTCGCGGAAGGATCCGCCCTCGCTGGTGCGCGGTTCGGGTTGGTGCATTCCCCGTAACACGGCGGACCCGCAGCGAGCCGTGGAGGCCTTGCTGGCCATACAGGAACCGGCCTTTGTCCGGCGTGTCGAGGCGGGAGGCGAAAGCCGCAAGTTCTCGGCCTGGCCCGCGCTGTGGACACACCCGGATTTGCTGCGCCGCAATCCTTTCTATCACGACCTTCCCGGGTTCCTGCGGGGGGCGCCGGTCACGGTTGATCTCACGGAGGACCGCTGGCGTGTGGTCGGCGAGAGCCTCTACCAGGCCGCGCTCGGAAACGAGACTGTTGAAACGCTCGGGGAACGGCTGCGGGGGCGTGTTTCCGACAGGAAGCGAACGCCGCATGCCGCCGTCCGGCAGGCGCTGAACGTGATTGACCATCAGTGGGAGAGGGGGCTGAACGTCCGGCAAGTATCCACTAAAGCCGGGGTGCACCCCGATCACCTTAATCGCCTGATCCGCCGCGAACTGAATGAAACGGCAGGCGCCTATCTCCGGCGTCGCCGGATGGAGCGTGCGCGCCTGCTGCTCCAGACGACCGATCAACCTGTCAAGGCGATCGCCTTGCGGCTGGGCTTCCGAACCGCGAGCCACTTTTGTTACGCCTTCCGCCGGCAATGGGGGATATCGGCGGGAACCTTCCGGGCCGATTCCAGCGCCTGATGCTTTGTCGTGATTTCGACATTCTATGTCGTTATTTTGATATCATAAACAGGCAGGGTTAATCGTTTGTCATGGTATAGTGAATCCTTGAGTTGTGAAACAAGGATGGTGTCATCAAGGAGAAGTGAAATGAGAATGAGCCGAGTGTTGCTGGGGATCGTGTTGGGGGGAGTGTTGCTGGCCCGGACCGCGCCGGGGGCCGAATTCGGGGTGTGGGCCATTGGCGAGGGGGTGCGCATCAATCCCTTGAACGGCAAGGCGTATGAGGAGAACGCTAAACAATTGCCGGGCGGACTATCCGGCGACTACCGGTCGAAGAACTGGATCTGGGACGGGGCGGCGAAAACTGTGACCCTGAAGGGCGCGGCCAATGAAGTCGTGAGTTTTCAACTCATCATTGAGGGCTCGGGCGAGAAGGGGATCAACGTCACGGCGGCGGACCTGGCTGGTACGGGCGGGGCGATTCCGGCGAAGCAGATAAGCTTTTTCCGGGCCTTCTACGTCAAGGTGAAGCAGGAGGTGGATGGCAAGCGCGCCCCCTATCCATTGGCGGAGGGCTGGTATCCGGATCCCCTGGTGCCGTTCGCGACCCCCAAGCTGGGGGCTCCGTTCGCGATGGACGGCAGCAACTTCGGCGGCGAGAAACCGGCGGCGGCGAGCATCAAGAACCAGACGGTGTGGGTGGACCTGTGGATTCCCCCGAAGACGCCCAAAGGCCTCTACAAGGGCACGGTGACGGTCACCGGCGATTCGGGCAAAAAGACGGTTGCCGTTGAACTCGAGGTGTTTGGTTTCGAGATGCCGGCCAAGTGCAATACGGTGCTGGAATTCATGTCCTATGGCGGCTTCGCCCGTTATTCCAAGCCCATGCGGGAGGCCTGTTTCTCCCTGGCGCATGAGCATCGGGCCACGATCACCATTACCAAGCCGATCATCAACTACGAGTCGCCCTTGCGCAGCCAGGACGGCAAGACGCTGATCTGGGACGGGTTTGATGCGACCTACGGACCGGTCCTCAATGGCGCGCTCTACAAGAAAGGTCCGCGCGCCGGGGCACCGTTGGATCTCTGCGTCCTGCCCTTCGAGCCGCAGATCGACCGCCAGGATGCCAAGGGAGTCGAACGCGGCTGTAACTGGCCCATTCCGGCACCGATCAAGAACGCGGCGAAGAACAAGAACTGGGAAGTGGATTCCACGCCGGAGTATGTGGCCCAGTTTAAGGCGCTGCTGACGGATGCTTCAAAGCATTTTGCCGAGAAGTATCCCGGGACCACGCTGGTCATCTTCCAGGACAGCCTGGATGAGCCGGGTTTCCACAAAGCGACCCCGGTGATGGCCATGGGCCAGTTGCGCTCCCTGCAGGGCTACGTGAAGATCATCCGGGAACTGAATCTGAAGAATGTGGCCTACAAGTTCGACATCGGCGGCGGATTCAACAAGAACAAATACGACCTCGACGGCAACGGCAAGGTGGAGGGATCGAAGGATGTGGTGTCCGCCCTTGCCGGTGTGGATATCTGGAATATCCATGGCATGTGCATAGACCTCGATGTCCTGAAACCGGAACTCAAGCGTGGCGCCAAGGTCTGGTTCTACAATGGCTTCGAGCCCCGCGTGGGGCCGACAGTGGTCGCCACCGAGGGGGTGGGGCCCCGTACCTGGCCCTGGGTGGTGTTCGTCTCCGGCATTCATGGTGCATGCCAGTGGTCCTTCCAGGAAGGCGCAAAGTCGGGTGACACGCCCTGGACGACGGGCGGAAGTCCGAAGAATCCCGGCGACGCCATGTTCATGTATCCCGGCGATGAACACGGCATGACCAATACCGTGTTCCCCTCGATGCGCCTCAAGGCGTACCGGCGCGGGATGCAGGATTACGAGTACCTGCACGCGGTGGCCACGAAGGATGGCAAGGATGGACAGGCGATGGCCTTTGCGACCCGGGTGGCTTCCAAGCCGATGACGGGCAAGTTGGACATGAAGGACTTTCAGGACGATGCTTCCCATGAGCGGGCTACGGTGAAGGTGGAGGGCGGCGACCTGCGCTCCTGGCCGCATCACCCCGAGGCGTTCGAGAAGGTTCGGTACGAGATGGGCAAGTACCTGGGTGGCGTGGTCACCCGGTAATGAGGCAGGGTAACAAGCCGGATAAGCCGGCGGAAAGGATAGGTAGCAGTATGAAGAAAGTATGGTTGATGGTGGCAATGTGTGCGGTGATTGGAATGGCGGGACAGGTCAGGGCGGAAGAGGCGGCGCCGGCAGCGGCGGCTCCAGTGGCAAAAGCCGGTGACGCAACGGTTGCCCTGGAGGCAAAACTCGTCGAATACTTCTCGACTTTCAAGTGGGCGAAGGACAGCGATCCCAATCTGGCTGAGTGGAAGGCCAAGAAGAAGGAGATGAACGCCGAGATCGCCAAGCTGTTTGATCTGAAGGTGGCGGAACTCGCGGCCACAGACAAGGCCAAGGCTGACGGTTACAAGGCCGACAAGGCCGCCATCGTGAAGAACAACTTCAATCAAGGCACCAAGCAGAAGGGCAACTGGAAGTTCGACTTCGGGGCTGAAGTCGTGGAATTCAAGAAGAAATAGGCGTGGGAAAACCATGGGCGCAGGGTTCGGGATGGATCACTCGTGTACGCGCGTTAGACGTTCCATCCTGAACCCTCAACCCTTTCAGGAACTGATTGTGCAACACATTACCGAGCATAGCGCTGCTGCCGTAGTGGGGCTGGCCGCGTTTGTGGCGGCTTCGACGGGCGCTGCATTCGCCGAGAAACCCGCGTCCACCCGTCCCCCGAATGTCGTGTTTATCCTGGCTGATGATTTGAGCGCCGCGGAATTGAGCTGCTATGGGCAGAGGCAATACCGGACTCCCAACCTGGACCGGATGGCGAGCCAGGGCATCCGGTTTACAGATTGCTACAGCGGGGCGCCGGTGTGCGCTCCTTCGCGCAGCGTCCTGCTGACCGGCCAACACTGCGGACATACGCGGATCCGGGCCAATGGCGGAGTCGCGGCTTCCGGGGTCCCTGCTCCCGAGGGTCGGGTCCCGCTTTATCCCGCCGATCAGACGATCGCCAAGGTCTTGAAAGGCGCGGGCTACGCCACGGCGTGTGTCGGCAAGTGGGGGCTGGGCAATGAAGATTCGACAGGGGAGCCGCTGAAGCAGGGGTTCGATCATTTCTTCGGATACCTCGATCAGCAACTAGCCCACAATCATTATCCGGAAACCCTGTGGAACGACCGGACACCGATGCCGGTCGAGGGGAATACCGGCGGCCAGCGGACCGTGTACAGCCAGGACCTCTTCCTTGAACGCTCCATGGACTTCATCGAGAAGAATCGCGACCGGCCTTTCTTCCTGTATGCGGCCTGGACACTGCCGCATGTGGAACTGGCTATCCCGAAGCGGGCTCCGGGGCTGGATCCGGCGCTTTCCGCCGAGGACGCGACCTATGCCTCGATGCTCCTGAAACTGGATGAGGATGTCGGGAGGATCCTGGACCAGTTGGACAGGCTGAACCTCTCCAGCAATACGCTGGTTGTGTTCACCTCCGATAATGGTTCCGCAAGCCGGCGCGAGGGGGTGTTCAACAGTTGTGGTCCGTTTTCCGGGGAAAAGTATTCCCTCAGGGAAGGTGGTATCCGTGTCCCCATGATTTGCCGGATGCCCGGAACGGTGCCGGAAGGGAGGGTATCGGCGGTGCCCTGGTATTTTGCCGATGTCCTTCCCACCCTGGCCGAACTGGCCGGTGTGCCGGCGCCGGGGGAACTCGACGGCATCAGCGTGCTGCCACTGTTAACCGGCAAGGCCGACGCGCTACCAGATCGGTTGCTGTACTGGGAGACGATGACAAAGTATTTCGGACAGGCCGCGCGCTGGCGCTCGTACAAGGCCATCCGGACCTGGTCCACCGGCGCGATGTCCATATATGATCTTGCCCGCGACCCTGGAGAAACAAGAGATTTATCCGCCGATCATCCGGAATGGGTTGCCCGGTTCGACGCTTTCCTGAGGGAGAGCCACCGGGATTCGCCGCACTATCCCAAGATGGTGGCGACTTGTCCGGACTGGAAGGCCGAGGGCGCGAAGTGGGAGGGAAAGCTCAAGGAGAATCCGCAGAGTCCGGACGTCCTGAGTCAATACGCCTGGTTCCTGCTGGATACCCTGCCGGAGGAACTCAAGGATGTCGAAAAGGCCCTTGAGTTGGCTGGGAAGGCGAACGAGTTGGCTGGTGAAAAGGATCGGGATATTCTGGACACGCTTTCCGAGATCTGGTTTGTGAAGAAGGATTATGTCAAGGCGGTGGACTATAGTCGGAAATCGCTCGAGCCCGGTCTGCAGGGGAAAGGCAAACTCAAGAGTCTCCAGAAACAACTGGCGAAGTGCGAGAAGGCTCTGGCTGAGTCCAAGGCGGATCGGCGGTAGGCAGGATTTACGAAGCGACAAGAAATGGAGCAGCAATGAACAGAATCAAAAAGATCGTGGCATGTGTGGTACTGGCCGGAGCGGCCGGGTGGGTGACGGGTGCGGATCAAGCGGCGGCGGGTGGTGGGTACATGTCGGCCAAGGCGAATTCGGGACAGACCGGGTACGTGGATTTCGCGCCGGTGCTGAAACCCAAGGTACGGTGGCAGGCGAATCTTCCACCGATCCTGAGCCACGAAGCCATCCAGCCCGTGACGGCGGGAGACGGAAAGATGCTCTACGTTGTGTCCGGAGGGGTCCTGATGCAGGCGGATGCCGACAAGGGGACCATCCTCTGGCGGGAAAAGATTAGTGCGATCGGGCATCCGGTCATTCGTGGCAACATGCTCTACGTACACGGCGCCAAGTTCGTCAAAGCCTTTGACATCGGCGGTGACAAACCGATGCTGAAGTGGACCTGGACCACAACGAAGCCGTTCATCACCGACAGCAAGTACTGCATGGAAGGCACCGACGGCATCGTGGCGACCTCCAATCTGGTCCTGGTTGGTTACGGGCGGATCGGATGCAAGTATGACCTGAAGGAGGGCGAGGTTGGGGATACCAGCCTGCACGCGGTGAATGCGTTGGATGGGCGGGAGGTGTGGTCGTTTAATCCGGGGCAGATCATCAGCCCTTCGATCGCGGTGGATGAGAAGGCCGGTCTCTGTTTCCTGGCGACTTACGGTGAGCGGATTGAGGCATGGCCTGGCACATCGCCCAGCGGATTCCTCTGCGCGGTGGAACTTGCCACGGGCAAGGAAAAGTGGCGGGTGGCCATCGGAAACCGGGCGATCGCCTCGGGGCCGGCCTGTGCGGACGGGGTTGTCTATGCGGGCGGGCAGACGGAACTGGTCGCTGTCCAGGCCGCCGACGGCAAGGAGATCTGGCGGGTCGGGCGCACGGGGCGCGGCAAAAGCAAGTCGTATCAGAGCCCGAACGCCATTGTGACGCCTGACCGGATCATCGTAAACATGGGACGGTTGGTGGAGGCGCATGCCCGCAAGGACGGAAGTCTGCTGTGGAGTCAAACGATGCCTAGCGAATGCTATTTCATGGCGGCGGCCCGGGATGTGCTTTATATGCCGATGTACAGCAAGGACGGTGCGATGATGGCCGTGAGTCTGGCCGACGGCAAGACCTTGTGGTCGCATCTGGCGCGCGATCCCGCGAGCCAGTGCAAAGGCGTGGCCATCGGCGAAGGACGTATGTACTTTGGAAACTATTCCGGCAAGTTGTATTGTGTGGAGAACGAATAACCCTACGCTGGCGGGGTGTTGCCCGTTTTACATCATATGAGACTTCAATATACAGAACCTTGCGGATACTAAGGAAGAATGACCATGAATGGTTCACAATGTATGACGATAATCTGTCTGGCGCTGGTTACTGCCGCTGCGTCGCTATATGCCGGGGATGTGACCGAAAGCGCCGACATCATGTTGTACCCGACTTTCGAGAACATGGGGGTCGAAGTCCGGCACAAGGGCGACGCCAACTTCAATGCCAGCGGCGAGGTCTTCTACCGTGCCAAAGGGCAGGCGGGATGGAAGCAGGGCCATTCGCTGGTGATGGTGGGCGACACGCCGGTCGACCCCAAGACCGGTAGAACCACGAACCCGCGTTTCTATACGTCGCTGTTCCGTCTGCAGGAGGGTACGGCCTATGAGGTGAAGGTGGAGTTGAAAGACCCGGACGGGGTGGCCAGGCAGCCGCAGGTCGCCGTCGCCACTACTCGCTCGTCGAAAGTTCCCACCGGTTCAGGCAAGCACATCTACGCCGATCCGGCGGCCGCGGACGGCGGCGACGGCAGCAAGGCCAGGCCTTTCAAAACGCTCGCTGCCGCGTTCAATTCCGGCGGACCGGGCGACACCATCCATCTGGCCAAGGGCAGCTATCACGTCTACCGCGAGCTCAAGACATCCCTCAACGGCAGCGAGGCGGCCTGGGTCCACATCCTCGGCGAACCCGGCGCCACGATCACGGATGCCGATCCCGCGCTCAGCGGCCCCGGCAAACTCAAATGGGAGCCGGTGCAGAAGGACGTGGAGGGACGGCAGATCTACAAGCTTCCGGTGCAGAACGTCCACCGGATCATGGTGCGCAAGACGTCCGGCGATCCCGCCACCGCCTACCCGCTATGGAAGTTCTCTCAAAATCCGAAGGAGAAACCGCAGTTTTTCGGCCCACACCGTGGAATTGAACTGCCGGATATGGTCGAGAACTACACCAGCATGAACGACCTCGGCGTCTATTTGGTTCAGCCCGACTGCGTGTACCTGATTCCGCCGAAGGGCATGGGCAATCCGGATACGATCGATCTGCAGGTCAGCCTGCAGAGTCCCACCTGGGAACCGCGGTACCCCTATACGAAGCTCATTTTCGGCCACCACATCCTGATCGAGAATGTCACCTTCGAGCATTCGCTAAACCTGCGATTCCAATCGAACGTGATCCTGCGCCGTGTCCGCGGCTTCCTGCATGACCCGCGTATCGCGCTGGGCAGCGAGTCGCTGGTCGAGGATTCGGTATTCATCCACAATGCGGCGCCGGGTTGGACCTACGCGCCGCCGGCGAAGACGGACCGCGGGAATCTGTTCTGGGATTCCTGGCACCGCCTCAAGAACGGACTCAACGATACCCACTTGATGGGGCCGGGGCGCTCCACCGTGATCCGTTACAACCACATCCGCGGCTTCAACAACGTCATCGGATCGGCGGAGCCCGCCGAGAACTTCAACATCGACGTTTACGGAAACCGCATCGAATTCGCCGGCGACGACTGCGTGGAGCCCGATGGCGTCGGCATCAACTGGCGCGTTTACGAGAACCACTTCCGCGACTTCCAGAACGGCATCAGCGACGCGCCGATCTCGGTCGGACCCTTTTTCGCCGTGCGCAATGTCTTCCAGGACTACGCCGAGGGGGCCTTCAAGATCCGCAACAAAGCCAGGGGCAAGACCTTCCACTACCACAATGTGACCTGCCCGCAGCGCGACTATATCGGCGGCAGCTCTAAAGGCGGCGACCCGGCGCCCGCGGTCTGGCCGGTGCCGGAGACTGAACGCAAATACACCGGCCTCGCCTTCGCCCCGGACGAAGGCGGAGACGTGTGGATGCGCACGCGCAACAATGTGCTTATCGGCAGTGACCGGCCCTACAAGTACCATCGCAAGGACAAGCACCCGCCGTTGGAGAGCTACGACTTCGACTACGATGCGCTCGGCTGGATGCAGGACGGCGCGTTACGGGCGTTCAAAAAGGTGGGCGGCGCGCACGCAGTGATGCTCAAGTCTCCCTTCGATCGCGCCGGCTTCAGCGATTACAAGGCCGGGGATTTGCGCCTGACGCCCGCCGCAGCGGCCGCCCTGATTGATGCCGGCGACATCGTCAAGGGCATCAACGACGGCGGACCGGCGGAATGGCAATTTAAAGGAAAGGCCCCCGACATCGGGCTGGTCGAGGCGGGTGAACCGTTGCCACACTACGGGCCGCGGCCGGCCCCTTTCCAAGCCAAAATGCAAGTTGAGGGACCCTGATGAATGACTCAATCAGAACGATCGCGGTGATGGCTGTGCTGCTCGCGGTAGGAATTCAGGCGGCGGAAGCATCGGGAGGCGTCCCGGACGATGCGATCGCGGCGGATGTGGCTCCGGTGCTGACGCCGGTCGTGCGTTGGAACCAGACGCTCCCCGCCGTCAACTCGCACGAGACGCTGCCTGTCATGGCGGGGCCCGGAGGCGGGCGCCTGTACACGGTCAGCGGCGGGCAACTACTCACGCTGGAGACGGAATCGGGGAAGTTGCTTAATGCCACGGTTGGCAATTTCCGCGGCGGGCCGGTGTGTCATGGGACGACGTTGCTCGTGACGGGGGATGACTGGCTGAAGGCGTTGGACATTGCGGGGGATGCCCCGGTGGTGTCGTGGACGGCCAGGACCGTCGGCCGGATCCAGTCGGACTCCAAGTACTGCGAAGTGCTGGGACGCTCACGAGCGACGGTGGTGGGGGACCGGGCGATCTTCGGCGGGCCGGGTAAGTGCGGCCTCGGGCCGAGTGAGAGATTCACCGATACGCGATTGTATGCGGTAGCGGCGAAGACGGGCGCGCAGGCCTGGGTTCTGGATACCACGAACTGCATGGTGTGTGGGCGCCTGATCGCCGCGGATGCTGGCTTGGGCCTGTGTTTCGTTGCGCTAACGGGAGAGCGGGTCGAACGTATGATTCCCATCATGAATGGACCTGACGCAGGGAAGCCACGGCTCCATGCCGAAGGGGGTACGAACGGCGTGGTGATTGCCGTGGAGATCAGCACGGGGAAGGAGAAGTGGAGGACCGCCCTCGGGTCGCACATGGCGGCATCAGGCCCGGCCCTGGTGGAAGGGGTCCTCTACTGTGCCGGGAACACCGAGGCCATGGCGTTGCGGGCGTCCGACGGCACGGTGCTGTGGCGCACGGCGCGCACGCAGAAGGCCCGGTCCTCTCAGAAAAACGGCGTGATCAATATCACCCCGGCCCCCCCCGTCGCGGTCACGAGGGATGTTTTTGTGACGGCCATGGAGAAAACGGTGGATGCCTTTGATCGCAAGGATGGCACGCTGCGATGGTCGGTGAAGCGCAATCATGATGTTGGCGTCATGACCCTGGCGGCGGCGCGGCACGTTGTCTATACGGCGGCCAGCCATTCGGGGATTGTCCAGGCCATCGATGCGGCCAGTGGCAAGCTCCTGTGGGAGCACATTCTCCCGGGGAGCGAGGCGGCCGCGTGCGTTTCGCTGCTGCCTATGGAAGGGCGGTTGGTGGTTGGCAGCCGGTCACCGGCCCCGAGGATCTATTGCCTGGAGAATTCCGCTGGCGCGGCGAGCGGCCCCCCATGAGATCCGTGGAGAACTTCAGTTCCGGACTAGATCCCGAAAGGACCCACCTCACATGATCAAAAGACTCCGCCTTGGCATCGTCGGCTACGCCGGATTCGGACAGCGTCTGGCCGCGAGTTTCCGCTCGCTGCCCGAGGTCGAGATCGTCGGCGTGTTCAACCGCGGCGAGGAGCGCCGGCGTGCGGCCGAGTCCCAGGGGCTGCACGCCTTCGCCGACTACGCCGAGCTCCTCGCCCAGCCCGGTCTGCAGGCCGTCGCCATCGCCACCGCCAACCTCGCGCATGCCGAACAGTGCATCACCGCCGCCCGGGCCGGAAAGCACATCTTCTGTGAGAAGCCGCTGACCCTGGATCTCGCCACTTTCGACGAAGTCCTCGCGGCCTGCGAACAGGCCGGGGTCGTCACGCATCTCGATTTCACCATGCGCTACGGCAGCGGTCCCCAGCGCCTGCTCAGCGAGGTCCACAGCGGCCGCTTGGGACGTCCGCTGTCGCTGTGGGTGCAGCGCTGCCGCGGCTATGGACTGTGGGCAGGTGGCAAGCGCCATCCCGACATCGTCCATCCCGAGATCTCGGGCGGTTGGAATCTGCACCACAACGTGCACGGCACCGACCTCCTGCTGCATCTCGCGCGCGAGCGCGTCGCCGAGGTGTACTGCAAGCAGGTACGTAGTTCCCCCGAGGCGCCGTGCGAGGAACTGATCAGCGCGCTGGTGACCTTCGCCAGCGGGGCGATCGGCCATGTCAACGACGCGATCTCGATCCAGCGGGAGGAGTACATGGGCGTGATCGGGGAGCGCGGCTCGGCCCTGCTCAAGCACGGCGGCGAGTTCGCCGTCACGATGGAGGACGGCTCGCAGATCCAGGAGATGATCCTGCCGAGCAAGGGGCTTGGTGAATCCTGCCGGGCTTTCGTCTCAGCCTGCCTGGGCCAGGGGATGGACAACATCCCCTTCGCGTCGGGTCGCCACAGCCTAGAGGTCCTGCTGGCGATGAACCGCTCGGCTGCCGAGGGCCGGGCGGTGAGACTGTCCTAACCCGCCAAGACCCGTTGACAAGAAGGAGACATTGTGCGGACACCGATCCAAGAAGGAGACATCATGCGGACACCGATCCAAGCCGGCACGGCCCTGGCCGTTGCAGGTCTGCTGACGCTGGGCCTGGCCACTATCCACGCGGAGGAAGACATGCTCGACGCCAAACAGCCCCTGTACACTGAGGACTTCACTGCGGACCTGTTGAACTGGGTTTCCGAGGGGCCCGGACAGGCTGAGGTCAGGGGCGGGAAGTTGGTCCTCAAGACCTGCGAGAAGACCGCGGACGGCAAGCCCGAGAGTGGCCAGTTCCTGTGGTTCCGTAAGGACCTGCCCGCAGGCTTCCGGGTGGAGTTCGACTTCACGCCGAAATCGCCCAGCGGGTTTTTCCTGCTGTTCTTCTGCGCCAAGGGCGTGGCGGGCGATGACATTCTTGGCGACAAGCTGATGAAGGAGTACAAGGCGCTCCCGGACTTCAAGAAGTATACGATCGGCTCGGTCAACTGCTACCACATCAGCTACCGGCGGAACGAGCAGGCGGACTGCAACCTGCGGAAGAACACCGGCAAGCATCTGCTCAGCAACAGCAAGGTGGACCAGTTGATCCCGGCCAACAAGACGGCGCACGTGGTTCTCACCAAGCAGGGCGGCCACATCACGCTCACCGTGGACGGGGTTTCCTTCATGGACTTTACCGATGACGGTAAGATCAATAACGGCATCTACGGCGAAGGCAAATTCGGTTTCCGGCAGGTGTACGGGAGCGAGGGGGAGTATGATAACTTCAAGGTGTTTGATTTGAGTCGAGAAGGGTATTAATCAGGCATGCGACTTCTCTGCTTGTTTTAAAATGCAAGATATTTATCCAGTAAAGCAAGACAATCGTTTCCTTTTGTCAGGCGCTCTATGGCACAATTTGACGCAACAGGTTGGTGAGCGAGAATGAATACGATTTCGGGTCAGACGAGGAGAAAGAGTCATGAGGAATAACAAATGCGTGTTGATGACGATGGCGGTGGTGTTGCTGGCGGTGCTGTCAGCCGACGCCGCTAATGGCGGGATTTTTGCGGTGAATGCCTCATACAGTCTGCGGCCTGACGGCGTGTGTCAGGAAATCGCCGGCGGCGCGTTCGGTCCGCTGGCACAGAAGAACGCCCACTGGGATGCGGCGGCGAAGACGGTGAAAATGGTGGCGGCGCAAAACGAGGAAATCGCCGTCCAACTTGTCATTCCGAAGGCCGGCAAGGGGTTTTCCGGGAAGATGAGCGACCTCAGGGGCCCCGCCACCATCACGGGTGACCGCGCTACGTTCAGTGCGCTGGTCTGGGCCAATACCCGCGATGGAAAGCTCGCCCCCGATCTGGTGATTCCTCTGGACGGGTCGGTCAATGGCATCCGGTCCTTTGACGTGCCCGTGGCCTTTAAGGGCAAGAAGCAGACGGACGAGGCGATGGGGTTCACCGGCCTGCCGGAAGCGGGGAACAAGGTTGGCACTATGCTGTTTGAGGTGTGGGTGCCCAAAACGGCGCCGGCGGGTGTCTATAAGGGGACTGTCACGGTGATGGAAGGAACTGCGGCGGCTGACACACTGAATGTGGAACTGACCGTGCTGGGGTTTGCCCTGCCGGACATGCCGACCTTCGCGTTTGACTTGCTGGAGTACGGCATGCCGGCGGATGGACTCCGTTTGAAGGCGACTCTCAATACGGGCGCCATCGGCGCGCCGGCGCAAATGATCCCTGAGCCCGTGAAAAAGGCCAATTACCAGATCTATAAGCTGGCCGCCGATAACCGCTGCTTCATCAATGCGCTGCCGTACTCTTCGCAGCGTGGCAATCCCCGGTACGGGGCCCCCGTGGAAGGGAAGGGGACGGCGGCCAAGGTGATGAGTTGGAAGGAATACGATGACTTCTTTGCTCCCATCCTCGATGGCAAGTGCAACAAGTTCGGAGCCCCTCCGGCGCACATGACCCTGGCGTTCAATGTCAACTACCCGCATCTCTGTGAGGGCGAGCCGGAGAATCAGTTCAACTGGCTCCCGTTTACCAAGACCATGCCGGAGAAGCAGGGCATGCAGCCGGCGTTCAAGGAATTCGAGGACACCAACCGCACGATTGCGCAGGAGTACATCCGGCATTTTGCCGGGAAAGGGTGGACCAAGACCATTTTTGAGATCTATCACAACCAGAAGGGAGACGAGGTCCAGGCTGGACGCGGCGGCGACCGCAACAAGATTGGCTGGAAGCTCGATGAGCCGGTCGTCAAGGCCGACTACCAGGCGTTGGGTTATCTGTTCAATGTCAACCGCTGGTCCTTCGAGGGAGCGGCGGAGAAGAACCTGAAGTTTGTGACCCGGATCGATATCGGGCACTTCCATTGCAACAAACTGCTCACCCCGGACGGCAACAAGGCGGTTTGCTACAAGGCCAAGGAATATGACAAGGCGGATGCGCCGAAATACCTCAAGAACACCACGGATCACTGGGTGATCGGCATGGTGCATGCGGAAGGCGCCCAGCCGCTGCTGAAGGATTACGAGGGCCCTGGCCGCAAGATCATGGTGTACGGCACAGCCGGGGAGACGGATCTGGACCAGCACTACGGACAGTTCTCGGCCGAGTGTATCCGGATGGCGTATATGGGCCTGGTCGGCAAGATCATCTACAAGGTCTCCGTTCAGGACCCCATGGGTCCCAGCACCGACTTCGCGCTCTACAACGGCAAGTCCAGCCTGGGGTTCGACGGCGCGCTGGCGAGCCGCCGGTTGAAACTGTGGCGCGACTCGGTGAATACGTACGACTACATCGTGGCGGCGCGGAAGAAGGATTCCGCGGCGGTGGACGCCCTGCTGGCGAAGATGGTGCGCGTGGGATTCAGTTCGTCGGACAAGTACCGCACCGACTCAAAGTCCCGCGGCTACTGGCTGAATAACAACGTCGAGGACTACACGACGTTCCGGATGAAACTGGCGGAGATCGCGACGGGATCCAAGCTGGGAGCCGGGGAGATCGCGGGGTTCAGTGATGCCTTCACCCCCTGCGGATCAGCGGACAAGATTGTCGGATATGATTGAGTTCAGAAACGATGCCGGACAATCCGGCGGAAAGGAAGCAGAGGAAGTATGAAACAGTGGTTAATGGTATTGGCCGTGGCGGGTGTGGCAGGTATGGTGCAGGCTCAGAATGCGGCTCCGGCGGCTCCGGCTGCTCCGGCCGTGGCGGCAGCCCCGGCGGCGGGTGAAACGCTGGTATTCGGGTTCGAGGATGACGCCTGGAAAGCGGGCAAATTCGGCGCCGAAAACGGCAAGATCACGATCGCGGAAGAGAACGCCACGGAAGGCAAGAAGGCTCTTATGCTGGAATTCGACCGCACGGGCAAGGACGAAGGGGACCGCCCGACGGTTCGTATCGACAAGGTGGCGGCGTTCAAGGGTGCCAAGGTGGTCCTGATGGATTACACATTCGTGGGAGAGGTTTCGCCCAAGACGAAGCTGCGCGTTCAATTCAAGGATACCGCCAAGGCATCCGCCTCGGCGGCGGAATCCCTGACGGAAGGCAAGTCCACCGTGGAAGTTGACATGACCACCTGTGATGCCAACACCCTCGCGTTCGCGAAGATCTGCCTGGACAACTGCAAGTCGGGCAAGGGCAAGATCTTCATCGACAACATCCGCATCAAGAAGTAAGCAGGAAAAAAGTAAAAAGGGTTCAGGGGTTGCCCTGAACCCTTTTTTTGCATAGACGATTTTGCATTGAATGGGAGAGGAGTAATCAATGGGTCCGTTTGAATCAAACATGGCAGGTAAAGCCGGGATTGTGACCGGCGGCAGCAGCGGGTTCGGGCTGGAAATGGTCAGGGAGCTGGTGGCCCGTGGCGCCAGGGTGGCCTCCTTTTCGGCGGACGAGATTACCGAGGATAACCGGCGCGCGGTGACCGCTGCCGGCAAGGGCGAGGCGGTCTTCCTGCATCAGGACATCATGGCGCACGGTGCGGCGGATACGATGGTGGACGAGACCGTGCGCCGCTACGGGAAACTGGATTTTGTCATCGCCAATGCCGGCTTTGCGATCCGGTTTGAAAAGCCGTTGCTGGAGATGTCGGCCGAGGAGATCGCCAAGGCCATGCGCACGCAATTCGAGGTGTTCCCCATCGCGTTGGCGACACTCGCCTTGCGGGCGGCACGGGTGATGGCGCCGCGCTACCGTGACTTGCCGATGAATGAGCATGGGCACCGTCCGGATTCCGGCGCAATTCTGGCGACGCTTTCCATTGCCTCGGTCATTCCCCTGCGCGACGACCTGCTGGCCTATGCGGCGGCCAAACGCGGGGCCCTCTCGGTGGTGGAAAGCCTGGCGGCAACGCTCGGTCCGGAGAACATCCGCGTGAACGCCATCGCGCCGGGGTTTGCCAATACCGTCGGCCCGAAGAAGTTCTATGACCGCTATCCCAACATCCGTGCGGATATCGAATCGCACACGCACCTCAAACCCTCGTTCCTGCATCCTGGCGCGGTGATCCCGACGGTGATGCATCTGCTCACGGACAACTTCATCACCGGTCAATGCGTGGTGATTGACGGTGGATACACGAACAACACGCGGCTCTATTTCCAGGAGCGCAACGAAAGAGGCCATGAGTCATGACAGAACAGAGTACGGCGATGAATGCGCGAACCCTTGAGCGGAAAGCATGGGAGATGCGGCTGGAGTTGCTCCGGATGTTCGGAGTGGGCAAGGCGCATCACTTTGGCGGATGTTTCTCCTGTGCGGATATGGTGACGGCCCTGTATTTCCACAAGATGCACTACTCGGCGGCGCTGCAAGACGCGCCGGAGCGGGACCGCTTCATCATGAGCAAGGGGCACACGGTGCCTGCCCAGTATGTGGCCCTGGCCATGCATGGCGTGATCCCGATGGCGGAACTGCGAACGATCAAGAAACTGGGCAGCCGATTGCAAGGGCATCCTGATATCAAGAAGACTCCCGGGATTGAGGCGCCCACCGGCGCGCTCGGCCAGGGGTTGTCCTATGCCAACGGGATCGCACTTGCGGCGCGGCTGGATGGACTGAAGTTCAATCTCTACCTGATCATGGGGGACGGCGAATTGCAGGAAGGCCAACCCTGGGAGGCGGCAATGACGACGAGTCATCACAAGCTTGGGAATGTCTGCGTCATCATCGACCGGAACGGTCATCAGAGCCAGGGTTGTGTCTCGGAGATCATGAACGTTGAGCCGCTGGAGCGGAAATGGGAGGCGTTCGGGTGGGATACGGTTCGTGTGAACGGCCACGATATGGTGGCATTGTGCGACGCGCTGGACCGGTTCGACGGGAAAGGTGCGAAACCGTTGGCCATTATCGCCGATACGGTCAAGGGCAAGGGAGTCAGTTTCATGGAAGATACGTTCAAGTACCACAATGCGGTGCTTACGAAAGAGCAGTTCGAAAATGCGGAGCAGGAGTTGATGGCGAACGTGGCAGCTCTGGGTGGTGTGGCGGGAGGAGAATCATGAAGGTACGTGAAACGCGCGATGGGTTTGGCGACGCGCTTGTCCGGTTGGCGCATGCCCACAAGGATGTCGTGGCCATGGACTGCGACTTGGGCCGTTCCACGCGGGCCCATCGGATTACCGAGGTGGATGCCGCCCGGTTCTTTGACATGGGGATTGCCGAGCAGGATATGGTCTCGACCGCCGCCGGCATGGCGAAGATGGGTAAGACGGTTTATGTAAACTCCTTTGCCGTGTTCCTGACCGGCCGGGCGTTTGACCAGATCCGCCAGCAGGTGGCACTCCCCGGTGCGAACGTCAAGGTGTGCGGTTCCAGTGCCGGCCTGACCCAGGGCGCGGATGGAGCAACGCACCAGTCGGTGGTGGATGCGGCCCTGATGCGCAGTCTTCCCAATATGACGGTTATTGTGCCGGCGGATGCCCGGCAAGCCGAGCAGGCGGTGGAGGCGGTGTATGAGCGCAAGGGACCGGCGTATCTGCGTCTGTCGCGCTATCCGACTCCGGATTATGTTCCGGTGGAGTGCGCTTTTGAGATCGGGCGTGCGCAGGTTCTGCGGGAAGGCACTGGAATC